>DATCYH010000685.1:0-4054 GCA_036570405.1 Nocardioides sp. | reverse complement strand
AGGTGGGCCAGTACGGCGTCACCCATCGACGAGGTCACGCAAAACTTATCGCCGAACGTGGCCACGGCCCACTCGATGATGTCCTCGGCAGGCGCGAGCTCGAGCTCGGCGCCAGCGTGCGACACGATCTCGCGCAGCTCCTCGGGCGAGCGGTCTGCGGTGTGGCTGCCACGGAAGGCGCGGGCGGCAGCGGTCGGGGCACTCATGCTCCGCTCCCTTCCCGGTCGATCATTCCGTGCATCTCCAGGGTGAAGATGCGCTGGCAGGACTGGCACTCCCAGGACCCGGGCCGGGCGTCGTGGGGACGCAGGTCTGCATCCCCGCAATAGGGGCAGTAGTTGGCCTGTGAACGCGTGGACACTCAGACCGCCTCGAGCGTCTTCTCGCCGCGAAGGTCCACGTCCTCGGCCCGGGCGACCCACGCCGCGAAGCTCTCGTCCTGGTCGCGCTGGGCGAGGTAGACGTTGACGACGTTGGTGATGTAGTCGTCGAGGCCCTTGCTGGTGACCTTGTGGGCGCGCAGCTTTCGACCCAGTGCAGTGGTCAGGCCGATGCCGCCACCGAGGTGGACCTGGAAGCCCTCGACCTGGTTGCCGTCGTCGTCGAGCACGAGCTGACCCTTGAGGCCGATGTCAGCCACCTGGGTACGGGCGCAGGAGTTCGGGCAGCCGTTCACGTTGACGGTGATCTCGGTGTCCAGCTCCGGGAACCGCTGCTCCAGGGAGGCGATCAGGTCGTGGGCCCGCTGCTTGGTGTCCACGATGGCCAGCTTGCAGAACTCGATGCCGGTGCAGGCCATCGTCGAGCGGCGCCAGTTGGACGGGTTCGCCTGCAGTCCGATCCGGTCCAGGGCCTCGACCACTGCGTTGACCTTGTCCGGTGCGACGCCGATGAGGACCAGCTTCTGATAGGCCGTGAAGCGGACACCGGCCACGCCGTACTCCTCCACCAGGTCGCCCAGGGAGGTGAGCAGCTCGCCGTTGATGCGTCCCACCACGGGGGCGGCGCCGATGTAGAAGTTGCCGTCCTTCTGCTCGTGCACACCGATGTGGTCACCGTTGCGGGTGGCCTTCTCGGGCGACGCGTTGCGGATCAGCGGACGCTTGAGGTATTCGGTCTCGAGCACCTCGCGGAACTTGTCGCCGCCCCAGTCCTTGACCAGGAACTTCAGGCGGGCACGCGAGCGGAGTCGGCGGTAGCCGTAGTCGCGGAAGATCGAGATGACGCCTTCCCAGACATCGGCGACCTCGTCGAGCGGGATCCACACGCCCAGGCGTTCGGAGAGGAACGGGTTGGTGGACAGTGCGCCACCGACCCACAGGTCGAAGCCGGGGCCGTGCTCGGGGTGTACGACGCCCACGAAGGAGACGTCGTTGATCTCGGGGGCGCCGTCCAGGCTGGGGTGGCCGCTGACGGAGGTCTTGAACTTGCGCGGGAGGTTGGAGTACTCGGGGTTGCCGGCGCGGCGCTTGTTGATCTCGACGAGCGCGGGGGTGCCGTCGATGATCTCGTCCTTGGCGACACCGGCCACGGGGGAGCCGAGCATGCCGCGGGGCGAGTCACCGCAGGCCTCCTCGGTGCTCAGGCCCACCGCCTCGAGGCGCTCCCAGATGGTGGGCACGTTCTCGATCTCGATCCAGTGGTACTGGATGTTCGAGCGATCGGTGATGTCGGCGGTGCTGCGGGCGAAGTCGGTGGAGACGCCACCGAGCGCGCGCAGCTGGGCGGGGTTGAGCAGCCGCCCGTCGCTGCGGACCCGCATCATGAAGTAGCGGTCGTCAAGCTGCTCTTCTTCCAGGGCGCCGGTCTTGCCGCCGTCGAGGCCCGGTGCGCGCTGGGTGTAGATGCCGTACCAGCGGAAGCGTCCACGCAGGTCGGCCGGGTCGATCGAATCGAAGCCACGCTTGGAGTAGATGTTCTCGATCCGCGTGCGAACGTTGAGCGGGTTGTCGTCCTTCTTGGACTGCTCGTTCTTGTTCAGGGGCTCGGTGTAACCCAGGGCCCACTGGCCCTCGCCCTTGCGGGGGCGGGTGGTGCGTGCTGCAGGAGCGTCGTTCATCTTGGTTCCTTCGGCGCTGCTCGTGACGCGCGATACGAGGCTCCGACGCTGCAACGTTGAAACGTCGGGTTGGCCTGCGACCGGCGCCCGGGGACTGTTCGGTCTGGGCGCCCGCTTTCCTGGGGCGCTCAGGTTCGAGCGCCGGGGCTGCGGGAGGTCAGGAAGGCCAACACATCATGCTGCGGACACGGCCGTAGTCCACGTGGCGTCGGGCCACGAGGAACGGCTGATTCGCAACAGTGATCATGGACGGAGTCTCACGGACCGGACGGCCCGCCCACAACCGTCAATCTCATGACGTGGACTCGAATATCAAATAATGAGATGCGCGAGACGGTCTCAGGCGGCAGGGCCGGCCGTCACGTGGTCCAGGTCACTTCGCCGGTACTCGTCGAGCCACCCACTCATGCCCTGGCCATGACCAGAGCACGATCCGATGTCGACCTCGCTGCAAACCGATGCGTGTCGCCGGGCCACCCCTTGGGCAGTGAGCGTGCCGGCCACCTCGTTCACTAGTCTGGTCGCCATGAGCGACCTGACTGCCACGACCAGTTCCGCCTACAAGCAGGCTCTCGAGGTCATCGCCTCGGTTGAGCCGCGAATTGCGGACGCCACGCGAGCCGAGCTCGCCGACCAGCGCTCCTCACTGAAGCTGATCGCGAGCGAGAACTACGCCTCGCCGGCCGTGCTGCTCACGATGGGCACCTGGTTCTCCGACAAGTATGCCGAGGGGACTGTCGGGCACCGCTTCTATGCCGGTTGCCAGAACGTCGACACCGTCGAGTCATTGGCCGCCGAGCACGCGCGCGAGTTGTTCGGCGCCGAATACGCCTACGTCCAGCCCCACTCGGGCATCGACGCCAACCTGACCGCCTACTGGGCGATCCTGGCGCACCGCGTTGAGGGCCCGTGGCTCAAGGACGCCGGCGTGAAGAACATGAACGAGCTCACCGACGCCGATTGGGAGAAGCTGCGCCACGAGCTCGGCAACCAGCGTCTGCTCGGGATGAGCCTCGACTCGGGTGGTCACCTCACCCACGGCTTCCGGCCGAACATCAGCGGCAAGATGTTCCACCAGCAGCAGTACGGCACCGACCCCGAGACCGGTCTCCTCGACTATGACGCCCTGCGGGCCAAGGCGAAGGAGTTCAAGCCGCTGATCCTGGTCGCGGGCTACTCGGCCTACCCGCGCCGGGTGAACTTCGCCAAGATGCGCGAGATCGCCGACGAGGTCGGTGCGACCCTGATGGTCGACATGGCCCACTTCGCCGGCCTGGTGGCCGGGAAGGTCTTCACCGGCGACGAGGACCCGGTGCCCCACGCCCACGTCGTCACCAGCACCTCGCACAAGTCGCTGCGTGGCCCACGCGGTGGATTCATCCTCGCCACCGAGGAATATGCCCCCAGCGTCGACCGCGGGTGCCCGATGGTCCTCGGCGGTCCGCTCTCCCACGTGATGGCGGCCAAGGCCGTCGCGTTCGCGGAGGCGCGTCGTCCCGAGTTCCAGACCTATGCCCAGACCGTGGCCGACAACGCCAAGTCGCTCGCCGAGGGCTTCATGTCGCGCGGGGCCAAGCTGGTCACCGACGGCACCGACAACCACATCGTGCTCCTCGACGTCAGCTCATTCGGCCTCACCGGCCGTCAGGCCGAGTCAGCCCTGCTCGATGCCGGCGTGGTCACCAATCGCAACTCGGTGCCCGCCGACCCGAACGGTGCCTGGTACACCTCCGGCATCCGGTTCGGCACCCCTGCCCTCACCACCCGCGGGTTCGGGCACGACGAGTTCGACAAGGTGGCCGAGCTCGTCGTCGACGTCCTGAACAACACCGAGGCGGGCACCAACAAGGCCGGTGCGCCGTCGAAGGCGACGTACAAGCTGGCTGACGGTGTCGCGGACAAGACTCGCGCGGCCTCGGCGGAGATGCTCGACAAGCACCCGCTCTACCCGGGACTCGACCTGTCCTGACCCGACACCCCCGCCCGTCGACGAGC
>DATCYH010000684.1:0-2519 GCA_036570405.1 Nocardioides sp. | reverse complement strand
TGGGGCCGGCACCGAGTGCCGCGTCGGTCCCCTCCCGTGAGCCGCGGCAGCATGGCGGACCGTACCCACCGCCCGCCCAGCGCCGGAGCGGGACCCGGGTCGCGCTCGTCATCGCCGCAGCCGTCGCCCTGATCGGCGGGCTGATCGGCGCAGTGGCGACCGCGGTGGTCGTGTGGGGCCCCCGGGATGGCACACCTCGACCAGCCACCGAGGGGGACGTCTATGACAACCCGACCGCGCAACTGCTGAAGGAGGTCGCGCAGGAGGCCTTCCCCGGCAAGACCGTGCTGGGAGACGCCTACTCGCGCTCTTGGAGCACCGAGCCCGACAACATCGTCGACGGAAGGCCCCGCACACTGGAGGCGGACGAGTGGGACACCGGGAACTGGTGGTCGCAGCCGGGCAATCTCGAGGGGACCGATCACGAGTTCAACCTGACCGTCGCCCATGCCCCTCCGGACTTGGAGCCGATGGAGTGCCGGAGCAGCACGATCGACAAGGAACACACCTGCGAGGAGTTCACCTCCGAGTCCGGCACCGTGCTGACCGACACGTGGACCCGGCTCAAGCCCAGCGGGACGGTCGTGCACTTTGTCTCCCTCCCGCCCGACCCGACGACGGGCAGACCGGAGGTGACCTTCACCGAGGTGATCAACGACCTCTCAGTGACGCTCACCCTGGCGGAGGCGAAGCAGGAGGCGATCATCGACCGCGAAGCGATGGCAGCCGTCGTCGACCGCGATGACCTCCAGTTCCCCCTCCCCCACCCTCCACCCCTGCCGAGCCATGACGCCTGTGTCTTCGCGCCCGCCACGACAGCGGACTGCCCGAAGGGACTGAAGTGAGCGACGTCTTCCCCCAGACCGGTGAACAGTTCGGCCGCTACCGCATCGATCGCCAGATCGGCTTCGGCGGGATGGGCGTGGTCTACGCCGCCACCGACACGACCTTCGGCCGAAGCGTCGCGCTCAAGGTGATCTCCGCACGTCTGGCCGGCTCCGACGAGTTCCGGAGACGTTTCCACCGCGAGGCCGCAATCCTGGCCAGGCTCGATTCACCCCATGTGATCACGATCTTCGACCACGCCGAGCATGACGGCACCCCCTACATCTCGACCCAGTTGATCGGCGGTGGAGACGTCGGAGAGCTCCTCCGCCGCGGCGGCCCGTTGCCGGCGGCCGTCGCCTGCCGGATCGCTGCCCAAGTCGCGGACGCGCTTCACGACGCTCACCGCGCGGGCGTCGTGCACCGTGACGTGAAGCCCGGCAATGTGCTGCTGCGCGACGGGGATCTGGCCAACCCGCACGCCTACCTGTGCGACTTCGGAATCGCCCAGGCCGACAGTGCGGGGTTCACCTTGACCGGCTCGGTCTCCGGAACCTGGGCCTACCTCGCCCCCGAACGCGGACGCGGCGGCCCGGGCACCCCGAGCAGCGACATCTATGCCTTGGGTTGCCTGCTGTGGGCGATGTTGGTCGGGACCACGCCGTACGTCGGCTCCGACCTCGAGGTCGCCCTCGCCCACCAGCAGGCACCGGTGCCTCAGCTGGCCGGTCACGACACGTTCACCGCCGGCCTGAACGCCGTCCTGGCACGGTCGATGGCCAAGGACCCCACCCAGCGCTACCCGACCGCCGCCGCGATGCGCGGTGACCTGGCCCGATTGGGGCCACCCAGCGCACCGGTCTCCCCCGCCACCGCCGTCACGACCGCGGGCGGCCTGTCGTCCCTACCCTCGAACCGGCCGCAGACGAGGACCGGCGCCGGCACGTCACCGTCCACTGCCCCCGCCCGCCGCAACCGCAGGCGGGGCACCGCCGTGGCCGGCGTACTCGCCCTGATCATCGCCGCGAGTGGCGTCACGTGGGCGCTGTCGACCACGCCGTGGCGGGACCAGGGCCGCACCACCGACCAAAGCGTGCGTGACGCCGATGCTCCCCCGCGCGCTTCGGGCGGGGCACCGGGGACCTCGGACTTCGACGGCGACGGACTCGGCGACGTGTTGGCGAGTTATTGGAGTCCGACCGACGAGAGCGGTGTCGAGCCCACGACACAACTGTTCCTGCACCACTCCGACGGTACGAAGCTGGACATGGAGCCCACAAGGGCCGGCGCGTCCGACTCCTCCTCGCGGTTGCCCACGCTCGGCCCCGGGGGACAGCTGCTGGTCGGGAACTTCGACGACGACCCGCAGGCCGAGCCCTACTTGGTCCGGGAATCGGCCGAGCGCAACGGCATCATCGAATTCATCCCCGCCAACGACAGCGGCGTCGAGTTCGCGCTGCGGCTGCCCGCGGACACCTTCTTCCTGGGCGCCCATGCCGGCGACTTCACCGGAGACGGGGCCACGGACATCGCGTTGGCCTACGGCGGCACCAGCGGCGACTTCCGCATGCACGACGGAGCCGGGAAGATCGCGGTCTGGACCAACCTGGACCTCGACCGCGAGGACGACCCCCCTCACTTCATGCCACCCGAGGACGGCTCCGGAGCACCCGACGTCTGGCTGTCGGCGGAGT
>DATCYH010000683.1:0-1804 GCA_036570405.1 Nocardioides sp. | reverse complement strand
CCACGCCGGCGGCAGCAACGGCGTACACGCCTGGCTTCTCTATGCGACCGAGGCCTATGCGGTCGCGGCCGAGAAGAGCCCGGTCCGGGACTGAGAGGCACAAATGCGAGCGGCACCCGATTCGCAAGGATTCGGGTGCCGCCGCTGACACATGAAGACCGGATAACAAGCGTGCGTTTTCTAACTGCTGCCCCGGGAGTATCCCGAATCGGCACGCGCCCTGAAGAAGGGTAGATCGCCGCGTGGGTACCGGTTCCATGTGCAAACTCTGGAGTTGTTGAGACCATGTCTACGCCGCTTCTGCGGCCACTTCAAGGGTTGACTTCCAACACCTTTGATGCAGGCGCTCGGGGCCCGTTCAGGCCGTCTGGTTCCGCTTGCGGACATTGATCGCGATCGCTCCGCCGATCGCCACGAGACCGCCCACGGCCAGTGCCGCGAGCGTCGGGGTGGCCGGAGGGAACCTCATCCGGCTGCCCAGTGCGACCGGCTTGGTGAAGACCAGGATCGGCCACTCGTTCTCGACCGCGAGCTTGCGCAGGTCCTTGTCAGGGTTGACCGCGAAGGGGTGCCCCACGGTGCCGAGCATCGGGGCATCGGTGACCGAGTCGCTGTAGGCATAGCAGTGAGCGAGGTCGTAGCCCTCGGACTCCGCGAGCTCGCGGATCGCCTCGGCCTTGGTCTCGGCATAGGCGTAGTAGTCGATCTCGCCGGTGTACTTGCCGTCCGCGATCTCCAGGCGGGTGGCGATCACCCGGTCCGCGCCGAGCATCTCCCCGATCGGGCCGACCACCTCGGCCCCTGAGGTGGACACGATGATCACGTCGCGCCCGGCCAGGCGGTGCTCCTCGATCAGGCTGACTGCCTCGTCATAGACGAGCGGATCGACGATGTTGTGCAGGGTCTCGGCAACGATGTCCTGGACCGTGGCGACGTCCCAGCCCTCGACGAGCTGGGACATGAAGTGACGGATTTTCTCCATCTGGTCGTGGTCGGCGCCGCCGACCAGATAGACGAACTGCGCGTACGCCGTGCGCAGGGCCGCGCGCCGGGTGATGAGGCCGCCGGCCTGGAACGGACGGGAGAACGCGAGCGCGCTCGACTTGGCGATGATCGTCTTGTCGAGATCGAAGAAGGCCGCTTGCTTCCGGACCGGTGCAGGCATGTGTGAAGCCTAGCCGGGCGGGTGCGCAGATCCTGGACGGTGACGTCCTGCCCGCGCCCCGGGTCGCGAGCACCGCTTTTCGTCCACAGGCAGCCGGCGCGGCGAGGTTGTCCACAGGTTCGGGAATCGTCGGGTACGACGCCGTGCGTTGCGGGAACCCTTGGCTGCATGACGAATCCATTGATCATCACCAAGGACCAGGCCCTCCTCGACGAGCTGGCACGGCTGGCCGCGGCAGCCGGTGTCGCACCGGACGTCGTCACCGAGCCGGCCCAGGCGCTCCGGTCGTGGAGCTCCGCGCCGGTCGTGCTGGTGGGCGCCGACCTGGCCGGCGAGCTGGCCGCCATCGAGCCGGGACGACGACAAGGACTGCACCTGGTCGGGTGGGGACGACTGCCCGACGACATCTTCCGGGTGGCGATGTCCCTGGGCATCGACAACGTCGCCGAGCTGCCGCGATCCGACTCGTGGGTGCTCGAGGTGCTCGCCGAGTCGGACGAGCGGATCGCCGAGGACGCCCTCACCATCGGCGTGGTGGGCGGTTCGGGTGGCGCCGGCGCGACGACCTTTGCCTGCGCGCTCGCCCAGGTGGCCTCATGGCGGTGGCCGACCTGCCTGATGGACGTGGACCCGATGGGG
>DATCYH010000682.1:0-3528 GCA_036570405.1 Nocardioides sp. | reverse complement strand
CAGACCGACCTGGTCGGGTTCGCCGAGCAGTACGACGTCCCCGGCGGCCCCCGGGCGATGGCTGCCCTGACCAGGCGCATCCACTCGAGGGTCACCCGCACCCTGGCCCCCTCGAGCGCGAGCGTGGACCAGCTGGCCCGGTTGGAGATCCCCGACGTGTCGATCTGGCCCCGCGGCGTCAACCTGGATCAGTTCGCCGGCAACCGCCGCGACGACGCGCTGCGCGCCGAGCTCGCACCCAACGGCGAGATCCTGGTCGGCTACGTCGGCCGGCTCGCGCCGGAGAAGGAGCTGCACCTGCTCGCCCACCTCAACGACATCGAGGGCATCCGACTGGTGCTGGTCGGTGGGGGACCGGAGCGGGCGAACCTCGAGAAGCTGCTCCCCGGCGCTGCCTTTTTGGGCGTGCTCCACGGCGACGAGCTGGGAGCGGCGTACGCCTCGCTCGACATCTTCGCGCACACAGGTCGCCACGAGACCTACTGCCAGTCCGCCCAGGAGGCCCTGGCCGCCGGGGTCCCGGTGATCGCACCCCGTGCCGGCGGTCCGATCGACGTGGTCGCCGAGGGTGCCGGGTTCCTCTATCGGCCCGGTGACGGTGCCGACCTGCGTGCCCATGTCGAGCGGCTCACCTCGGACCCGCTGCTGCGCCAGCGGATGGCGATCACCGCGCGCCGCAGTGTCGAGCAGCGCTCGTGGGCGCGGGTGTGCGAGCTCCTGGTCAGCCACTTCCGTGACGTGGTCGCCGGTCGCTGCCTGGAGGAGTCCACGGCCGCGTGATGGGTTTGAGGTCACCAGGCTCGTGGCATGCTCACCTCCGGCACCAACCCAACCGCAGGAGGACATCGCATGTCGGCAACGCCCAGGACCATCGAGCCTGTTGAGCTGACCAAGGCCAAGGGGATAATCGATGAGATCTCCGGTGCGTTCTCCAAGAAGGTCGTCGGCCAGGAGCAACTGCGCACCTCCCTGCTCGTCGCGATGATGGCCGAGGGCCACATCCTCCTCGAGAGCGTTCCCGGTCTGGCCAAGACGCTGGCCGCCTCGACATTGGCCAAGGCAGTGCGTGCCGACTTCGCCCGGATCCAGTGCACCCCCGACCTGCTGCCCTCCGACATCATCGGGACCCAGGTCTATGACCCGCGCAACCACGAGTTCGAGACCCAGCTCGGCCCCGTGCACGCCAACTTCGTGCTGCTCGACGAGATCAACCGCGCCAGTGCCAAGACCCAGTCGGCGATGCTCGAGGCGATGCAGGAGCGCCAGACGTCGATCGCGGGAGTGATCCACCCGCTGCCCACGCCGTTCATGGTGCTGGCCACCCAGAACCCGATCGAGGAGGAGGGGACCTACCTCCTCCCGCAGGCGCAGATGGACCGCTTCCTGCTCAAGGAGGTCGTCGAATATCCGCGCGACCACGAGGAGCTCGAGGTCCTCAACCGCTTCGACTCGGGTGCGCTCGGCACCGGCAGCACGGTCGCCTCGGTGGTCACCCCCGAACAGGTCGGCTGGCTCCAGCGGCTCGTCGACCGCGTCTACGTCGACCCCGTCATCAAGCAATACATCGTGGCCCTGGTCCACGCGACTCGTGAGACCGAGCGGGTGCTCGGACCGGAGCTGGGACGCTTCGTCGAGATCGGCGCCAGCCCGCGCGGGACGATCGCGTTCTACCAGGTGGCTCGCGCGCTGGCGATCATCGCCGGACGCAACCACGTGATCCCCGAGGACGTGCGGCACCTGCGGCACAGCATCCTGCGCCACCGGATCCACCTGACCTTCGAGGCCCTCGCCGAGCGGGTGAAGCCGGAGACCATCGTCGACGCCGTCTTCGCCGCCGTCCCGGCCCCCTGATCGGGCGCCCTCGTGTCACCGCACCTCACGCGGGTCAAGGCCCGGATGACCATCCACGCACACCGCAAGGTGCGTGGGCTGCTGGAGGGTGAATATGCCTCCCTCCAGACCGGGCGCAGCATGGACTTCAACGACCTGCGCGAATATGTCCGCGGGGACGACGTGAAGGACATCGACTGGAAGGCCTCCGCACGCAGCCGGGCGTTGCTGGTCAAGCGCTATGCCGCTGCCCGCAAGCACAACATCATGCTGGTCGCCTCGACCGGTCGCTCGATGGCGGCGATGAACGATCTCAACGTGCCCAAGCGCGACATGGCGATCACCGTGGCCGGAGTCGTCGGCTATCTCGCGGTCAAGCACGGTGACCAGGTCGGGATGGTCCGCGGCGACGCCTCGGGCAGCCACCAGATGCCCCCGGCGGGCGGCGAGCTGAACCTGGAGCACCGACTGGCTGCGATCCACGACGCGATCAGCCCCACGGCCGCTCCGGCCGACCTGAAGCAGGTGCTCCGCTACGTCACCCGCACGGTTCGTCGCCGCACGATCATGTGCATCATCTCCGACGAGTACGCCGTGGACGAGGAACTCGCGCAGATCCTGCGCCGGCTGGTGGTCCAGCACGAGCTGCTCTATGTCTCCATCGGCGACCTCGACCCGACCACGGCAGCCGCATCGAGCTCCCTGGTCGACATCGACTCCGGTGGGCTGGTCCCGGACTGGGCCCGGCACGACGAACAGCTGCGACGCGAGTACGCCTCGCTCGTCACCGGCGAGGCCGACGGGATGCGTCGTGAGCTCGACGCCCTGGGCATCGTCCACCAGATGGTCCACGACCACGACAGCGCCATCCACGCCGTCCTCACCATGCTCGAAAGGCACCGCCATGCCCGCCGGCGATGAGTTCACCGGGCCGATCGGCTATTCCTCACTGTGGGTGTGGTTGGCAGTTGGCGCGTTCATCCTCGTCTCGCTCTACTACCTCGCAGTCTGGGCGTGGTCGGTCAGCGGTCACCCCAAGCCCGTTGCGAACCGCGACCCCGTGACCGCGCGCACGAAGGCATTCGGTGAGTTCGACCGGATCGGTGCGCAGGTGGCCAGCGGCGAATTGCCCGAACGTGAGGGCTATCAGCAGATGAGTGCGGTGGTCCGTGGCTTCGTCAGCGAGGTCACCGGGCTGCCCACCCACACGATGGCCCTGGCCGACCTGAGGGCCATCGGGATCCCGCACGTGGCCGACCTCGTCGCCCTGATGTATCCACCCGAGTTCTCGCCCGAGGACGACGTTGCCCAGGAGCCGTTGTCGAGGACCCTGGACCGAGCCAGGAACGTGGTGGCCACATGGAGCTGAAGTGGGCCTGGCTGGTCATCGCCCTGGCCCTCGTCACCATCGGATGGATCGTGTTGTGGTCCTTCCCGTCGCGAGTGAATCGAGCCCCGCGCAACGCCCTGCTCGTCGCCCACGCGGCACGACTACGACGGCTGCCGCGCTATCGCGTGCTCGCCGGCCGCCGCCGGGTCGAGATGGGCCTCCGCACCGCCGCGGTGCTGTTCCTCATCGTCGGCAGCATCCTGCTTGCCGGTCGACTGGTGGAGACCCGCACTCACCAGGCCGAGAACAGCAACCGGGACATCATGCTGTGCCTGGACGTCTCGGGCTCGATGACGACGTACGACGCC
>DATCYH010000681.1:0-3867 GCA_036570405.1 Nocardioides sp. | reverse complement strand
CCGGATCATCGAGGACGAGGAGATCAAGACCTCACTCGCCACCGAGAACCCCTATGAGGAGTGGCTGCACGCCGGCCTGATCCACCTCAACGACGTGCCGAACCGCGAGCACATCGTCCACACGCACGCCTCGGTCACCCGGCGCCAGCAGATCTTCGGCTACACCGAGGAGGAGCTGCGGGTCCTGCTGACCCCGATGGCGAACACCGCCGCCGAGCCGATCGGCTCGATGGGGACGGACTCGCCAATCGCTGCACTGTCGGAGAAGCCCCGATTGCTCTTCGACTACTTCGCGCAGCTCTTCGCGCAGGTCACCAACCCGCCGTTGGACGCGATTCGCGAAGAGCTGGTCACCTCGCTCAACGGCACCATCGGTCCGGAGTCCAACCTGCTCGAGCCGACGCCGGCCTCGTGTCGCCAGGTCGTGCTGCCGTTCCCGGTGATCGACAACGACGACCTCGCCAAGATCCGTCACATCAACCGTGACGGTGACATGCCCGGGTTCATCACCCACGTATCGCGCGGTCTCTATGACGTCGAGGAGGGTGCGCCGGCGATGTCGGCGCGGATCGACGAGATCTGCCAGGAGGTCTCCGACGCGATCGCCGACGGGGCCCGCATCATCGTCCTCTCGGACCGGCACGCGGACCAGTTCAAGGCGCCGATCCCGTCGCTGCTGCTGACCGCTGCCGTGCACCACCACCTGGTTCGTGAGAAGACCCGCACCCAGGTCGGCCTGGTCGTCGAGGCCGGCGACGTCCGCGAGGTCCACCACGTGGCCCTGCTGGTCGGTTTCGGCGCGGCGGCCGTCAACCCCTACCTCGCGATGGAGTCCGTCGAGGACCTCGCCCGCGAGGGTTACTACGTCAAGACCGAGCCCGAGCAGGCGGTCCGCAACCTGGTGAAGTCACTGGGCAAGGGCGTGCTCAAGGTGATGTCGAAGATGGGCGTCTCCACGGTGGCCTCCTACACCGGTGCCCAGATCTTCGAGGCGGTCGGCCTCTCCCAGGAGGTCATCGACAAGTACTTCACCGGCACCACCTCCAAGCTGGGCGGCATCGGCATCGAGGAGATCGCCCGCGAGGTCAAGATGCGTCACGACATCGCCTACCCGGTCAGCGGCATCCAGGCCGCACGGCGCGAGCTGAACATCGGTGGGGAATACCAGTGGAGGCGTCCCGACATCAACGGAGGGGGCGAGCCGCACCTGTTCGACCCGGAGACGGTCTTCAGGCTCCAGCACTCGACGCGTGCCGGTCGCTATGACGTCTTCAAGCAATACACCGCTCGCGTCAACGAGCAGTCCGAGCGGCTGATGACCCTGCGTGGGCTCTTCAAGTTCAAGGACGCGGAGTCGGCAGGTCGCCAGCCGATCCCGATCGACGAGGTCGAGCCGGTCTCCGAGATCGTCAAGCGCTTCTCCACCGGTGCCATGTCCTATGGCTCGATCAGCATGGAGGCGCACGAGACGCTGGCGATCGCGATGAACCAGCTCGGCGGCAAGTCGAACACCGGCGAGGGCGGTGAGGACCCCGAGCGCCTCTATGACCCGACCCGTCGTTCGTCGATCAAGCAGGTCGCGTCCGGTCGATTCGGGGTCACCTCGGAATACCTCACCAACTCCGACGACATCCAGATCAAGATGGCGCAGGGTGCCAAGCCCGGCGAGGGTGGTCAGCTGCCCGGTCACAAGGTCTACCCGTGGGTGGCCAAGACCCGGCACAGCACACCCGGTGTGGGCCTGATCTCGCCGCCCCCGCACCACGACATCTACTCCATCGAGGACCTCGCCCAGCTGATCCACGACCTGAAGAACGCCAATCCGGCTGCTCGGGTCCACGTGAAGCTGGTGGCAGAGGTTGGCGTGGGGACCGTTGCGGCAGGTGTCTCGAAGGCGCACGCGGACGTGGTGCTCGTCTCCGGCCACGACGGCGGGACCGGTGCGTCGCCGCTGACGTCGCTCAAGCATGCCGGTGGTCCGTGGGAGCTCGGCCTGGCCGAGACCCAACAGACGCTGTTGTTGAACAACCTGCGCGACCGCATCGTCGTACAGACCGACGGCCAGCTGAAGACCGGGCGCGACGTGGTCATCGCTGCCTTGCTCGGGGCCGAGGAGTTCGGCTTCGCCACCGCGCCACTGGTGGTCTCCGGCTGCATCATGATGCGGGTGTGCCACCTCGACACCTGCCCCGTGGGCGTCGCCACGCAGAACCCCGTGCTGCGTGAGCGCTACAGCGGCAAGGCGGAGTACGTCGTCAACTTCTTCACCTACATCGCTGAAGAGGTGCGCGAGCTGCTGGCCGAGCTCGGCTTCCGCTCCATCGAGGAGGCCGTGGGCCAGGTTGAGTCGCTCGACGTGGAGAAGGCAGTCGGCCACTGGAAGGCCTCGGGTCTCGACCTGGCGCCGATCCTGCACGTCCCGGCACTTCCCGAGGGCGCTGCGCGTCGCAACACCACCGGTCAGGACCACGGTCTCGACAAGGCGCTCGACAACGAGCTGATCCGGATCGCCGCTCCCGCACTGGAGAACGGCGAGCCGGTCCGTGCCCAGGTCCAGGTCCGCAACGTGAACCGGACCGTCGGCACGATGCTGGGCCATGAGGTCACCAAGAAGTATCGCGGTGAGGGCCTGCCGGAGAACACGATCGACATCACGTTCACGGGCTCCGCAGGCCAGTCCTTCGGTGCCTTCGTGCCGAAGGGGGTCACGCTGCGCCTCGAGGGCGACGCCAACGACTACGTCGGCAAGGGCCTCTCGGGCGGGCGGGTCGTCGTACGCCCCGACCGCGCCGCGACGTTCGATGCCTCGCAGCAGGTGATCGCCGGGAACACGATCGGCTACGGGGCCACGTCGGGTGAGGTGTTCCTGCGGGGACAGGCCGGCGAACGGTTCGCGGTGCGCAACTCGGGTGCCTCCCTGGTGGTCGAGGGCGTCGGTGACCATGGCTGTGAATACATGACCGGTGGTCGTGTGGTGATCCTCGGCCCGACCGGACGCAACTTCGCGGCCGGCATGTCGGGCGGTTACGCCTTCGTGCTCGACATCGACGAGGGCCGGGTCAACCCGGAGCTCGTCGAGCTCGGGCCGGTCGAGGGCGAGGCCGCCGAGGAGCTGCACGCGCTCGTCACCAAGCACTTCGAGGAGACCGGATCCACGGTTGCCGAGGAGCTGCTGACCGACTGGGGCACGAACGTTGCCCGTTTCACCGAGGTCATGCCCAGCGACTTCAAGAGGGTCCTCGAGACGCGTGCGGAAGCACTCGCCGAGGGCCTCGACGAGGAGCAGGCAGCGGCCCGGATCATGGAGGTGCTTCATGGCTGACCCCAAGGGCTTTCTGAAAGAAGGCCGCGAGGTTGCGAACCGTCGTCCCGTCGACGAGCGGGTCAAGGACTGGAACGAGGTCTACCCCGGTGGAGCCGGGCGGGCCCTGCTGCCGATCATCACCAAGCAGGCGGGTCGCTGCATGGACTGCGGGATCCCGTTCTGCCACCAGGGCTGCCCGCTCGGCAACATCATCCCCGAGTGGAACGACCTGGTCTGGCGCGACGATTGGGAAGGCGCGATCGACCGACTGCACGCGACGAACAACTTCCCGGAGTTCACCGGCCGGCTCTGCCCGGCACCGTGTGAGACGGCCTGTGTCCTGGGCATCAATCAGGATCCGGTGACGATCAAGAACGTCGAGGTCTCGATCATCGACAAGGCGTGGGAGTCGGGCTTCGTCCGGCCCCAGCCGCCGGAGTGGCTGACCGGGAAGACCGTCGCGGTCATCGGTTCCGGTCCCGCGGGCCTGGCTGCCGCCCAGCAACTCACCCGCGCGGGTCACACGGTCGCGGTCTATGAGCGCGCCGACAAGATCGGCGGCC
>DATCYH010000680.1:0-9194 GCA_036570405.1 Nocardioides sp. | reverse complement strand
CCTGATCAGCGAACGGCCAGCCGAAGCAGAGGACCGTGCCGTGCCGGGCCACTGGGAAGGCGACCTGCTGATCGGGCTGGAGCGTTCAGCGATTGGCACCGTCGTCGACCGCACGACCAGGTTCACGATGCTGGTCCACCTTCCGCGTGAGGAGGGCTACCGCCACAAGGAGACGCCGAAGAACGGGCCGGCGCTGGCTGGCTACGGCGCGATGACGATGAAGAACGCGCTGGCGCAGACGATGTCGACGTTGCCGACCCAGTTGGCCCGGTCGCTGACCTGGGACCGAGGCAAGGAGATGTCCGCGCACGCCAAGTTCACGGTCGAGACAGGCATCCCTGTCTTCTTCGCCGACCCGCAGTCGCCATGGCAGCGCGGGACGAACGAGAACACCAACGGCCTGCTCCGTCAGTACTTCCCCAAGGGCACCGACCTGTCGTGCTGGTCGGCCGAGGAGATCGAAGCCGTCGCTCACGCGTTGAACACCAGGCCCCGCAAGAGCCTTGATTGGAAGACGCCCGCGGAGGCGTTCAACGAGCACCTACTGTTGCTTCAACAAACTGGTGTTGCATCGACTGGTTGAACCTGGTCAATATCGAGCGATTCGCTACACCGAGCGGCTCGCAGAAGCCGAGGCCGTCGCATCCGTCGGATCCAAGGGCGACAGCTACGACAACGCGATGGCCGAGGCGCTGAACTCGCTGTTCAAGGCCGAGTGCATCCGCAACCCGGTAATGAGGCCCAAGGTCGGCTGGAAGAACGTCGGCGACGTCGAGATCGCCGTTGCCGAATACGTCGACTGGTTCAACCACAGGCGCCTTCACGGCGAGATCGGGCTCGTCCCGCCCGCCGAGTTCGAGGCCAACCACTGGGCGTCACAGCCCGCGAAGCACTACCGTCAGAACCCGGTCCTCACCGAGGTCGGATCCAACTAACCGAGCCTCTACGAAACCCGGGGCGATTCACGCGCGGATGCATCCATCGGGGTGACACTCATCTTGGTTTCCTGACTGTTGCAGCAGTGGGAAGCCACCCGGTGGTCCCGGGACCCCGCAGCCGGTCGCTCACTGATCGGCGCTCTCCGGCGCACAGCCCTGTAGCCGGTCTGGGCGTCCTGGGCCACCAGACCCCGCAGAACTCATACTGGACCTCGAAGGTCGAGCCTGTTTGGCGGTGGCCCGGTGGGGACCAGGGGTGCATCAGCAGCCCATCTAGAACCACCGACCTCAGGAAGGTAGACCAGTGAGCCTGCTCAACCCCGCGACCGCGTACCGGCGATCCACCAACAGGCCGCGGATCCCCGTCGTCCTCCCTCTGGTCCGCGTCGACGTCGACAATCACGGACACCTCGCCGTGACGGTCGACGAAGCCCCATTCCCCGATATCGGCGCCGGGGAGGCCTCGACGCTGTCGCCTGCTGACCTACGGCCCCTGCTTGACCGGATCGCGGTCGAGCACGGCTCCGCCCTGCGGGTCGAGATCCACGAACCCGACGGCAAAGTGTTCACCGACTTCCACACCCCCGAACCGCCACCTCGGGATAGGCCACCCACCGCTGCCCCAATGCAGGAGGCACCTATTCGTCGTACGACGTCGTGGGCCCAGATCGGTTCAGGCGCGGTGACTGGAACCGGATTCGCCGCCGGTGAGGAGGTCGCTATCGCCGTCGTGATCTACCGGCACCAGGCCAAGGCCGACGGAACCATCGAACTGAACCTGCCCGTCGCACTTCTCGAACGACACGGCGCTGACGTGATGTTGGTCGGCGCCACCTCCGGAGCCGTCAACGTCACCCCACCCAAAGCACTCGAGCCGGTCCGTGAGGCGTCATGAACGGCGGCGCGCGACCAGTTGACGACACCCTGGTCAACCTTGCGCTCATCGCGATCCCAGGACTCGGCGTGGCGGCCGCGGTCCTGCGGCTCGCCGGCACCGTGGCTGCATGGGTGATCGGGGCTGAACAACCCGATTCTGGCTGGTCGGCAGGCTTCCGTGTCCTCGGCCATCCAAGCGATCCCGGCCGAGCGCTCGGAGCCGAGATCTCCGCGTGGTCCTACTGGGCCGTACTCGTCCTCATGCTCGCCGTCGGCTCGACGTGCGCCATCGTGGTGTGGCGCCGCATCGCGGCCCTTCGACACACGTCGCAGCATGACCCACGCCGGCTGATCGGGACCGCTACTCGCCACGACGTCGTGAGCACGGCATCGAAGAAGGCCCTCCTACGACGCAGTTCGACGCTGCGACCGAGCCTCGACGACGCAGTCGCTGGCGACGTCGGCTATCTGCTCGGGCGATCTCGAGGCATGGAGATCTGGGCCTCAGTCGAAGACTCGATCCTGGTACTCGGCCCACCACGTTCCGGCAAGGGCCTGCACGTGGTCATCAACGCCATCCTCGATGCCCCCGGCGCCGCCGTGACCACAGCAACCCGACCCGACAACGTCGCCGCCACCATCACCACTCGCCAAGAACACGGCCCCGTGGCCGTGTTCGACCCCCAACGTCTGGCCGAAGGACTCCCCGCCGGGCTGCGCTGGTCGCCAGTCCGAGGCTGTGAAGACCCGCTGACCGCGATGATCCGGGCCACCGGCCTTGCCTCAGCTACGGGCCTATCCGCCGGTGGCGTCGAGTCCGGTGGGTTCTGGGAAGGCAAGACCCGCACCGCACTCCAAGCACTGCTGCACGCAGCGGCACTCGATCACCGAAGCCCGGCCGAACTGTTCGCCTGGACCCTGTCTCCCTCGTCTGCAGCGGACGCGGTAGCGATCCTCGCCTCCCACTCGGGCGCCGCGACCGGGTGGGGAGATTCCCTGGACTCGATGATCCATGCCGACGCCCGAACCCGCGACTCCATTTGGATGGGCGTCTCTCTCGCACTGTCCTGCCTGGCCGACCCCCGCGTCCTCGACGCCGTCACCCCACGAGCCGGCGAACACTTCGACCCAACACAGTTCCTCACGGGAAACGGCACCCTCTACCTACTCGCCACCGGCGCCGGAGCAGGTGCCTCGTGGTCACTGGTCGCCGCATTCATCGAAGACCTCGTCGAGACCGCCCGCCGACTCGCTGCCCAATCCCCCGGCGCACGCCTCGACCCACCGCTCCTGCTGGCACTCGACGAGATCGGCAACCTATCGCCACTCCCCTCACTGCCCGTGCTCATGGCCGAAGGAGGCGGCACCGGAATCACCACGATGCCCGTCCTTCAGTCCCTGTCCCAGGTACGAGACAAATGGGGCGACCACGCCGCCGGCGCAATCTGGGACGCATCCATCGTCAAAATCATCCTCGGCGGCACCTCATCAGCACGCGACCTCCAAGACCTCTCCGCACTCATCGGCGAACGCGACGAGAAGACCGACACCATCTCCATCGGCGACAACGGCTCCCGATCCCTGCAACGCTCCACCAGACGGGTACCGGTCATGCCACCCGAGACCATCCGCACCCTGCCCTTCGGCACCGCACTGCTCCTGCTGCGCAGTTCACCTCCGCTCGTGACCGCTCTTCGGCCGTGGACCACACGCAACGACGCCGCACAGATACGGTCCGGCCGTTCCACGACAGAGTCAGCGCTGGGGCGCTGACTCAAGTCACCCGCGTGTTGAGACGTGGAGGTGAAGTCTGTGCCCCGACGGTAGTTCGCCATGCCTTGAGTTGACCACTCTCGCGCTGGCCAGCGGCCTAAGGTTGGGACATGACTGCTGTGCCCCCGCCACGCTTGTTCCTCGGCTCTTCCAAGGAAGGTCGCGAGATCGCGCGCGCATTGCAAACGGAACTGGGCGACCATATCCAGGTCGACCGCTGGGATCAGAGCGTTTTCGAGCCGTCCGGCTACACCCTCGATTCCCTCATCGCCAAGGCGAGGGGCGTGGACTTCGCGGTTCTGGTCGCGACGCCCGACGACACAACCGAGAGTCGGGGCGAGCGGCAGACATCGGCACGCGACAACATCGTGCTGGAGTTCGGCCTGTTCGCGGGCGCTCTGGGTAGGGAACGGACCTTCCTCCTAGCAACCGGCGACTTGAAGCTTCCGACGGACGTCCTCGGCTTGACACGGCTGCCGTACCGGGCGCAGCAGAACTTACGTGCCGCTGTCACGGAGGCCGCTGTCCAGGTCGAAGAGAGGGTGCGCAGCCTCGGCCTTCTGCAACGTGGAGACCGACCAGAAGATGGGAACGGAGCCAGGACCGCGCTGGACCGCGAGATTGACCTCCTTTGCGAGAACGCCGTGGTACAGGGCTGGACGGTGAAGACGAACAGCACGACCACGCTGCGACTCGTCTCGCCCCGGGGCAAGCCCCATACGTTGCCGAAACGCCAGCCGGACACCACGCGCGCCGACCTCCGCGTCTTCGTGGCTCGCCTTCGTGCCGGGGGTCTCCGCTTGAACAGTGCAATCCGACGACCGGTCGGGGAGTCGCCCTACTCGTGAGGACAAAGGCGTGTCCCCCCGCGGTGGCTGTGCCGTTGCGGCCCTGGCCTGCAGGGGGACGGCGCTCCAACTCGGGCTCTACCGAGAGCGCCCGTCGCAATACGACAGGCAGTGCCGCGCCTCGGCCGCTTCCCTGCAGAATCGTGTGCTCAACGGCATCGCGCCTCTGAGCCCCGCCTCCAGGGCGGTAAATGAATCCCGTTCCTGCAGTTTCCCGGCTTACCCAGTGTAGATGACGGAAGCACCGGAATCGGGACAAGTCGAGGCCGCACGGCTGTCGTCCACGCCGTTCCGAGATCAGGAACGGCACGCGCACCTGACTTCAGAGCGATCGCCGACCGCGGCGACGCGTGAGGTCAGGAGTCGATGATGACGATCCCAACGCAGATGAGCCTTCATGGCTTCATCGCCACCGCCCCGGAGTTGACGTACGGCAAGAGCGACGTCGCTAGGTTCCGTGCCCGGGTCGGGATCGAGCAGTGGCGCAAGGAACCCGACGGTGCGTTCACCAAGCTCGATCCGCAGTTCTGCGACATGGTGCTGTTCAAGGCATCCGCCGAACGGGCCTACGCCCGGTTCCGTGTCGGAGACCAGATCGTCGCTTCGGGCTACGTCCACGAGTACGGGTTCGACCGCGATGGCACCACTGTTCAGCGCGAAGAGTTCGTCGCTCGTCAGATCGGGCACGACACCGCCCGCACCCGCTACACCGTCGACCGACCCACCCCCGCCACCGATCACGAGGCAGCCCCCGAGGCTGGCCGTGAGTCGGGCCGGACGATTGAGCCGCCGGCTGCGGTCGGGCTCTGAGCCATGGCAGCCAAGCCGTCCGACCACGACGGGACGCAGCCGTCGTTGCTCGAGGACGAACGTCACCCGGTGTTCGACACGTGGGAGACCCTCGACACACTCGAATCAGCTGCGCCTTCAACGGATGACTCGGAGTGGTCGGAGCCCTTCGAATCTTCGTCGTCGTTGGTCGAACCCCTGGGACCAATCAACTGGAACACCATCGGTGCCGACGAGGCCGAAGCCGAGTGGCTCGATCTCAACGCCTGGGTGAACTGGCTCCGCGGCACCTACGGTCTCGCCCCGAGCGTGCTGCCGCCGATGTGGCACCGACACGACGAACTCGTGTGGGAACTCTCCGCACTGCACCTGCACTGGCTGAACTGCTACGGCCCCGATGCCTCCCCCTCCTCGCCGTTGGGATGGCACCGCGACTTCGCCGAGGCACGCAACCGGCTCCGGGACTGGGTCGCAGCCTGCGGCACCCGCCTGGACCGCGATCGCCCGACCCGGCAGACGAGCTGGCCAGGCGAACCCACCTTTGACGCCGGGTCCGAGTCCGAGGTGAGCGACCGGGATGCCGACTTTGCCCAGTTCGTCATGGAAGACGTCAGCGCCCGCCGCCAGATCGAGGCCCAAGTGGCACGACGGGTGTCCTGAGCACCCCCGCCAGCGCAGGGGTTGTGGACAACCTCTGGTTCTCCACAACCCCGTCAACCACTACGACGTCGCGAGACCTTCGCGACGCACGGTGGCGTTCTGCGCACCTGTTTTTCAACGAAAGGAACCCGTCATGCTTCTCGCTCACGCGGTCACCTTGGCCGAGGCCCGCTCCTATATCGCGGCCCTGGCCGACGAGGCCCTCACGTTCGATGGCTCGGTCGAGTACGAGCACGCCTTGCTCTACCTCGACCTCGTCCACGGCGACGATATCCCGGCACTCGACACCAGCGGCCTGACCGACGACCGTGCGATCCTGCACGCGATCGCCGTCAGCGCGGTCAAGGAACTCACCGACCACGGGGTCGACAAGCTCCAGATCGAGCTGCTTCTCGACATGCTCGACGTGGCCCGTGACCGCGACGATCCCTGCGCAGACATCAGCGAGATCTGATGTACGGCGACAACACTGCCCGCATGCGGGACGCACTCACCTCCTTGATGCAGGTGGACCGAAACAGCCGCGGCGTCGACGACCTGCCTACCGATGACATCAAGTTGATCGAGGCGTTTCGACACAGCATCACCGTGTGGTGCCAACAATCCGTCCGAGCATCGAACCCCAACGCCGAACTCGGTGGGACAACGCCGCGCAACCGCGGGCCCGCCGAGGAGCTCCGCGTCCGGCTCGCGGAAACGCGCGATGCCTACACCGCTCCCCTGCCGACGGTGGAGCAGTTGGCCACAACCCACCCGCACTACGTCGTCGATCTGTGGCGGCAAGCAGCCAAAGGCGCCGCCCTCGGCGAGCATGACTTCCCCGCCGGCCTCAGCTACGGCAATGTGACCGATGACCAGGCGATGACTGTCCTCAAGGACGCCGCCGAGATCACCCGCGCCCTTACCGGGCTCGACCGTCGCTACTCCACTGCCGTTCCCGCTTGGGAAGCAATCGTTGACGCGGATCTGCTCGGCCGGGCAGCCGTCGTCTGCGCCGCGCACGCCGGTTACGGCGACCCCGACTACAGCGTCGACCGGCGCGGCTGGCGTCCACCCGTCCAACTGGCCGACGGACCCACCCTTCCCGGGCTGGGCGGCGTACTGCAGGCAGAGAACAACCTCCTCGTACGGCTCCGCTACCAACCCGACGGCCACAGCCTGCGGCTGATCTTGGACTCCCAACGCATCGTTTCCCACCACGTTGCCGCCCTCGCCCCAGCCGTGAACGGCGGACGGGCACTCGCGGCGCGGTGGTCCGAACGAGCCAACACGTACGCACTCCTGATCGACCAGTGCCGCAACCTGCGCGGTCTCATTGGCCACGGCGTCGCCGCCGCTCAAGGCGCACTCGCCGCCTCCCGTGCTCGGACCCTCAGCCCCAGCACCCCTGTCGAGCCGCGGGCACTGCAACACCTCGACACCCTGTTCACCCACATCGACCGCCGCATCGCCCACACCATCAAGGCCGGCGCCGACGACCGCAGCTACCTCCTGCGCGTCGGCATCCCACGCGTTGACCTCACCTCCGGCGGCGCGGTCAAGCAACAGCGCTCCCGCCATATCCCGCTCGATGTCCCGCAGCGAGCCCAACTCCTGGTCACCGTCGACCAACGACTACGCGCCCCTGCCAGGCCTGCCCCCGTGTCGCCCACGGGCGCGACCGAGAGAGCCACCTTCGCGAACTCGATCCCACACCCCCGTCAGGAAGGAGTGAACCAACGTGTCCCGCCCGGCCTGTGACCAGCAGCCACGCGACAACCAGCACACCTCTACTCGTGAGAACTATCCCGTTCTCACCCACGCCAAGGAGAACATGATGAGTTCGACCATCGAAACGACCGAGGAGTCCAGCATCCTCACCATCGACCAAGCCGCGAAGTACCTGTCCATCCCGAAGGCGACGCTTTACACGTGGCGCACCCGCCGCGCGGGATACGGCCCGCCTGCCGTGCGGTTCGGCAGCTGCTTGCGCTACCGACGTGCCGACTTGGATGCGTGGGTCAACGAACACATCGAGTCCGTCGACGGACAGTCGGTCACGTCAGGCGACTCTGACGTCGGCGTATCTCTGTCCCGTGCCAGCGCACCTCGGTGAAGGGAGGATCAACCATGGGAAGCGGACGACCGCCTACTGACTTGGGCACCTGGGGATCGATCCATACATTCCGCGTGCGCGACGGCGCCTACCGAGCTCGCACCCGGATTCGGGACGCGGACGGCATGACACGCCAAGTCACAGCAACCGGAACCACCAAGGCAGCCGCCGACCGTGCCCTCCGAGCGAAGCTCGCTGAGCGCAAGGCACCCACGGAACAGTCGATCACGGCTGAAACAACAATCGCGAAGCTCGGCGCGATCTGGATCAAGTTTCTTCGCGACGAAGGCAGGCTTGAGAACACAACGATCAATGAATACCAGCGCGTGCTCGACAAGGTGGTGCTCCCCGGATTGGGTGGCCTCCGGCTGCGGGAAGCAACCACCAGTCGGCTCGACCTCTTCCTCATCCGCCTACGAGCTGTAAGTTCCAGCCGACAGCGCAAGACGAAGGTCGTCCTGGGCGCAATGCTCAGCCTCGCGGTGCGTCACGATGCGCTCGTCACCAACCCCGTGCAGCAGACGTCTCGTCTGCGCCGGGAGAAGGCTGAGCCACGCTCGTTGAGCGCCAGTGACCTTGAAGCCGTGCGCACGGCCCTCAGCAGTTGGGCCGATCAGAGTCGCCCGGGGCCGAAGGCCAACAGCGACATGGCCGACACGATCGACCTCATGCTCGCCACCGGGGCGAGGCTCGGGGAGATCCTTGCGCTGCGGTGGATTGACGTCCACCTCGACGGCGACCGTCCCAAGGTCACTATCAGCGGGACAATCAAGACCGAGCCCGGCAAGGGGACCTATCGCAAGCCCAGCCCCAAGTCCGATTCCAGCCTGCGGACCGTGATCATTCCTAACTTCGCGGCCGCAGTGCTCGTACGCCGACTATCGGTTGCTACTGACGCCGCTCCCGAAGCACCAGTGTTCGCGACCCGCAACGGCACCTGGCATCAGGTCACCAACGTCGAGCGTCGCTGGAGGCAGATCCGTAAGGACACCGGGCTGGACTGGGTCACCCCGCACACCTTCCGCAAGACCGTAGCGACCCTTGTAGCGGAACGAGTCGGCGCAGAAACCGCCGCCAAGCAACTCGGGCATTCCTCACCCGTGATCACTCGGCAGTTCTACATCTCCAAGCCGGAAATCGCTGCCGACGTCGCGCACGTGCTCGACGAACTGGCCCACCCTGCCGAGGACGACCCGCCGGCAATAAATGGTGAAT
>DATCYH010000679.1:0-4788 GCA_036570405.1 Nocardioides sp. | reverse complement strand
CTCGGGGGACTCGCGAGCCTCTACGGGAGTGGGGAGGTCATCTTCTCAGCACCAGCGCTCATCCGCTCAACGATTGAGAACTGCGCACATGCGGTGTGGGTCCTGGGCGAAGACACTGACGACTCGCCCGAGAACCGCCTTGCCCGCGCCTATCTGGAAGAACTAGTGAGCGCGGAAGAAGCGAAGAAGAATGCCGGCCGGATGCGCGACAAGGCACACCCGAGTTACGTCTCAGCCAACAGGTACTACAAAGCCCTCAAGGCGGAGATTCTCGAACGCTTTCCCGGCACGACGCCTGCGAGCCTGGGTGGCTCACCTCGGACGTTGATCGGGCAGTCCCTACCCAACCTGGAGGCTGCCGTGGAGTGGATGTATGAACTGACCAAGATCTACGGCGGAACGATCGACGGCCGAACGGCGACTGGCATCTACGGGTATCTGTCCAACATGACTCATCCGACTCTCTACCCCGCACGGCAGCGACGGGAGTGGACTTCAGACCCAGCGACTGGTCACCCTGTGGCCCATCTTCGGGTCGATCTGGGCTCCGCCGAAAACGAAGCGAGGGCAGCACTCGCTGCGTTTTACAACGCCCTGACCTACACGACGTCCTACTTCGGCTGGCCCACGACAGTCGTCGATGCCCTGACTACGACCATCGAGGATTCGATGCCAACCTTCTTTGTGTGAACGTTCCGCGGCAGGGAATCACCAGCACGCTGGGGTTGCCAGTTCCGGCCTCGACTGGTCCTGTTCTAACGCCATTGAGGTTCGCGCCTTTTGGAGGGATCTCCGTCGGATTGTTCTTGTCGTCCCGCTCGATTCATTGACCAAGCGCGCTCTCAGTCGCCGCACGATCCGCTCGCATCTGTGAAGCATCACTGCGATCGGTCCAGGGCCGGAGATCGGTCACCAGTGGTGACGAGCTTCTCAGGAGGACCAGCGCAGTACCAAACGGGAGTGTCCTGATCGCTTCGGGTGGCAGAACCGCTACGCGGCGGGTGGAGCGTTGCAGGGAGCGGGAGCCATAGTCGCCGACGGAGATGGTGTCGGTCTTCTCGTCGCGTTCGCCGATGAGGGCGGAGAGGTCTTGAAGGTCGCGGGCGGAGGAGGTGCCGCCGAGAATGATCTTGGCGATGGAGGCGTCCCAGATGGCTCCGGCTGCGTGGTCGCCCCACTTGTCGCGTGCTTGGGAGAGGGACTGGAGGACGGGCATGGTGGTGATGCCGGTGCCACCACCTTCGGCCATGAGAACAGGCAGAGACGGAAGCGGGGACAGGTTGCCGATCTCATCGAGCGCCAGCAGCAGGGGCGGGTCGAGGCGGGCTCCGGCAGATGCGGCTGCGAGACGGCGGGCGGTTTCGACGAGGTCTTCGATGAATGCCACAACCAGGGACCAGGAGGCGCCAGCGCCAGCTCCGGTTGCGAGTAGGTAGAGGGTGCCGTTGCCGGTGAGGAACTCGACGGGGTCGAAATGCTCGCCGAGGCGTGGGGTGACCGCGTCGAGGACGCGGGGATCGGCGAGGCAGGACAGGGCGAGGGAGACACCCATCCAGATGGAGTCCCGCGTTCGGGCGTCTGAGTGGATCATCGATTCGAGTGATTCGCCCCAGCCGGCCGCCGCGCTTGGGTGGGAGGCGAGGATCGCGACGGCGTCGCTGGCCGATGATGGCGACAGGGTCCAGGCGAACAGTTCGGCCGGAGTGCGGTGGTCGAGTGCTGCCGCATGTAGCAGGGATTGCAGCGCGGTGCGGGTTTTGCCTTCCCAGAATCCGCCGGATTCGACGCTACCGGCGGACAGTCCGGTGGCGGAAGCAAGCCCGGTGGCGCGAATCATCGCGGTCAGTGGGTCTTCACATCCGCGGACCGGGGACCAGCGCAGGCCGGAGGGGAGTCCTTCGGCGAGCCGTTGCGGATCGAAGACTGCGACGGGCCCGACCTTCTGACGGGCGGTGATCGTGGCGGCGATGTTGTCGGGCCGGGTTGCGGTGGTCACGACTGCGCCGGGGGCGTCGAGGATGGCGTTGATGACGACGTGAACGCCTTTGCCTGAGCGGGGTGGTCCGAGCAGCAGGATCGAGTCCTCGACCGAGGCCCAGACCTCCATGCCGCGAGAGCGTCCGAGCAGGTATCCGACGTCGCTGGGCTGGGCGCTGGTGAGGCTGGGCCGCAGGGTCGTACTTCGTGCGAGTAGCGCCTTCTTCGACGCCACGGTCGCGACGTCCGTGCGGGTCGCGACACCGACCAGTCGGCGTGGGTCGTGCTGGCTCTTGTGGCGCAGTGAGTCGACCTTTCGCCAGACCACGAACCCGGCCGCGAGGAACGCGGCGACGAGGACGGAGAGGACAGTCCAGTAGACCCAGGGTGAGATATCGGCCCCGAAGACCCCGCCCGGGTCGGTTGGTTCCCCGATTACTCGGATACCTGCAGCCCAGCCAGCGGTGGGCTGCTCCTTTCTGCTCACCCAGGCGGTGAGTGCTGCGGCGCCGCGCAGGAGCGCTGCGGCCGCTCCGGCGGCTCCGATAGCGACGAGTGCGAGGTTGACGAGGGTGTCGTCGACCGGACGGCCCGCGGTGTTCACGAGGCTTCACGCTCCGACGTGTCGGTGTTCTCTGACTGCGGTCTGGTGGCCCCGGATTGTTCGCCGACGAGCACGACGTCGCTGGCGGTCCGGTCGAGTAGCGCCACGGGCAGGTGCAGGTCGAGCGTTCCATCGGCGTTGCTGGTGGCGCGGTGAACCACGATCGCGACCACGACCTCTTCGCCGGGTTGGAAGCCTTCGCCGGTCAGAGAGCCTGCCTTCACGCTCACCGATGGCTGTGCGGCGTGGGCACTGAGTTCGTGACGGACTGGCTCCGGGGTGCGCTCAGGCGCGGTGGTCGATTCCGGCGTGTGGAAGTCGGTGAAGACCTTCCCGTCGGGTTCGTGGACCTCGACGCGCAGCGCTGATCCGCGGTCGGTGGCGATGCGGTCCAGGAGCGGCCTCAACTCGCCACGCGTGAGCGCTGAGGCATCGTTGGAGAGTGGTTCGTCATCGACGGTGACGCTCAACGATCCGGTCTGATCGACCCTGACACAGACCAGCGGCAGGACTACGGGGATCCGTGGCCGCGACGTGGAGCGGCGGTAGGCGGTGGCCGGATTCAACAGACTCATAATCCGACCACCTGCGGCTCGACGACCGATTGCTGCTGGCGCTCCGGCGCCGTACGCGTAGCGGCGGAGCGGTCGAGCCCCGGCGGGTCTCCGTTGCTGACCTGTGCCGTGTCGAGTTGGTCGAGAACCCGGACGGCGGTGGTGCGGACCCGTTCGACGGTGGACTGGATGACCTCGACCGGGTCGCTGCCAGGAACGCTGCTGGCCCAGCTCGACACATACGGGATCGTGTAGGCGCTGGTGTCGAGGCCGTGGGCGGCCCCGATCATCAGGGCTACGGACTCGGCTTCAACTTCGGCGATGCCACGGTGCAGCCCCGCGTCACGGGGGGCGGTGTCGTCGCCGGCGCGGGCTTCGGGGGAATGGAGCATGAGGTGGCCGAGTTCGTGGGCGAGTGTCTTGACCTGGGCTGCTTCGTCCATGTCGCTGCGGACGCAGACCTCGTGGGTGGAGAAGTCGGTGATGCCGTTCGCGCCACCGATCGCGTCGGCGTCGGGGACCTGCTTGAGGGTGAACCCGTGGGATTCGACTTGGGCGGCGAGTCCCTCCCAGAGCCCGAGCGGTGCTTGCCCCGACAGCAAGGTTGGTGCCGGTGGTTCGGGGATCGGCTCACCGTCGGTCTGGGTCACGTCCCACACATACGCGGGGCGGAGACCGACCAACTTGGTGCGGGTCGTCTCGCCGGGTTGAGCGCGTTCGCTGCGGCCCAGACGCCGCCATGACTCGGCACTGTTCGGGTAGCGGGATGCGAACCGAGCAGTGACAGGGGCAAGGATCCCGTAGCCGGACTGGCCCTTCATCACCTGTCGGCCCAAGGTCTGCCACTGTTTGAACCCGGCGACGTACGTCGGGGTCGCTGACGGAACGCGTCCGGACTGGAAGGCCTCGTAGTGCTGCAGGTAGATCAGCATCGTGTTGTTGAACGATCGGCTGCGGAACCTCGCAGAGAACTCGAGAGCGCGGCGCCAGTCATCACCGCTGACCAGAGTGCTGACGGATTCCGTGAGCTTGGCGTGCAGCGCGTCGAGCTTGGCCTCTCGGGCCTGCTGCGCTTGCTGTGTCTGGTGCCGCATCCCGACCTCACCTCCTGGACGACGTTTCGTCCATCAGGTGCGCCGGGACTGCCGGATTCGCTCCGGTCATGCGGCCCGTGGTGTCGAACAACTCCAGTTCGGCGGGATGGAGCTGATGTTGCACAACGAAGGAACGGTGCTTGATCCGCCACAGGCCCTGGCCGGTGCCCAACGTAGGCAGCAGGGACTGTTCGGTCCCGGTCAGCCCGAGGGCAGTGGCGGTGCTGCCGAGCTGGTCGGACTCTTGGCGGTAGACGACGCGGGTCTCGGCGTTCGCCAGCAGGGAGGCTGCGAGTGCTCGCATGGCTGAGCCTGAGTCGCCGACGTTGTCGAGGTCGGAGAGCTTGTGGAAGACGAGCATATTGGCGATGCCGTAGTGCCGGGCGAGGCGCCAGTGGGCGTCCATGCGCCGCAGGAGAGCTGGGTGGGACATCAGGCGCCACGCTTCGTCGTACACGACCCAGCGTTGCCCGCCGTTGGGGTCGAGGAGGGCGGACTCCATCCACGCCGACGCGCACGTCATCAGCACCGAGACCAGGGTGGCGTTCTCGGTGACGCG
>DATCYH010000678.1:0-3681 GCA_036570405.1 Nocardioides sp. | reverse complement strand
CCGAGCGGAACGCCCAGCCTCACGTCGTTCAGTCCCGCGAAGCCCTCGAGACCGAGACCGCCCGCTGATCGGGCAGCCAGCGCCCAACTCCAGCTGAGCACGCCCAGCGAAGGGGTCGATCGAGCACCGAGCGCCAGCGAGCGCTCGCCGCGATCACACCCAGCTCAGGCGCAGTCGTTGCACAGATCGACGTTGGGCGCGGAGCGCCGGGAGGTGTGCTGCACCAGGAAGCAGCCGGTGCAGGTGAACTCGTTGGCCTGCTTCGGGACGACCTCGATGGACAGGGTCTCGTTGGAGAGGTCCGCGCCAGGCAGCTCGAACGACTCGGCCAACTCGGTCTCGTCGACGTCGATCTTGCCCGAGGTCTTGTCCTGCTCGCCCGAAGTCAGGCGTCGAGCCTCGTGGCTCTCTTCCTTCTGTTCTTCCTCGGTCTTGCGAGATGCGTCGTAGTCGGTGGCCATTGTTGTGTCCTTGTGATGTGGAGCGGACGCGAGGATTTGAACCTCGACTCCTTCCCTGGAAGGGAAGCGTGCTGCAACTACACCACGTCCGCGAAGCCAGCCCGTGAGGGCCTGACAGGTTCGTAGTATGGAGCATGGCTCCAAACGACCGGGCACCAGGGTGCGTTCCCGAGGACGTTCGATTCTGGCCGGCGGCCAGTCCGGCCACTACGACCAGTCGACGCCCGCTTTGCCACCGCTGTGGATAGGTCGTACCTCGAGGCCGCCGCCCTGCCGCAGGACCGGATTGGTGGCCGCTGTTGCGAGCGCGGCGTCGAGGTCCGGGGCCTCCAGGATGTAGACGCCAGCGACCACGTGGCGTGAGTCGACGTACGGCCCGTCCGTCACCGTGTCACCTCTAACGGCCTTGGCCATGGCCCGCGGGGTGAAGGCCCAGGCACCGGTCATCGTGGCTTGCGAAGCCAACTCGATCGCGTGGTCGTCACAGACGGCGATCTCGGCCGAGGTGTCAGCGGTCTTGTCCGGTTCGTGAGCCGAATCGTCGCTGTAGATGAGCACTGCGAACTGAGGCATGGTGCCACCCTCCCGAGTCTTTCGGCAGCCCTGACCAGCAACCGAAGGCACCTCCACCCTGCCACAGGTGGGGCGCTTGCGAAGTGGGCGGAACCGGCAGCACCCGCCGTACCCGTCATGCCCGCGCGCGGAGCGGTCACGTGGCAGGCTTGACGAGGACGCGCGTGGCCGCCCTCGCCCACGACACATGTCCCGGGGGCCTGCGCGGCACGTGTGCCATACCGCCCGTCGCAGCTCTGGGGATGCTCAACGGGGACCTGCGGAACTACGAAAGGAAATCTCTTGGACCGCAAGGCGATCATCTTTCACGGGACCGGCGCACACCCCGACGTCGTATGGCTCCCGTGGCTACGCCGACGGCTGATCGAACGCGACTACGCCGTCGAGGCGCCGCACTATCCCGAACTCAACGTCGAATCCATCACGACATTCCTGCCGAAGGTCTTGACCAACCACACCTTCGACGCGAACACCGTCCTGGTCGGACACTCAGGCGGTGCAGCGCTCCTGCTGGCGATCTTGGAACACATCGACACGCGGGTGGATCAGGCCATCCTGGTTGCCGGCTACAGCACCCAGCCCAACTCCGAAGACGAACCCGTCCTGCAGGACGCCTATGACTGGGCGGCCATACGGGCACATGTCCGCGACCTGTACTTCATCAACTCCCGCGAAGATCCGTACGGCTGCGACGACACCCGGGGACGCGCCATGTTCGAACAGCTCGGCGGGACGCAGATCATTCGCGACGACGGCCACTTCGGAGACATCGACCAGCCCTACGAGTCCTTCGAGCTCCTCGACAGGCTGATCGTTTGATGGCGGTGTGGGCGGTGAGATTCGCGCCTGTGCCAGGAACAACGCACTCGATCGCTCAGCCTCCGCCACCGCAACGAAGAGCCCCAGACACGGCTGCGCCAGCAGATCAGGCCTTGACGTCCTCGGGGTCCTGACGCCCATAGTCGTCCTCGAGGCGGCAGATGTCGTCCTCGCCGGTGTAGGCGCCGTGCTGCACCTCGATGATCACCAGCTCCTCGGAGTGCTCGTTGGTGATCCGGTGCGCGGCCCCGGTGGCCACGTCGATCGACTCCCCAGGGCCGGCGACCACGGTCTCGCCGTCGATCACGCAGGTGGCGATGCCGAAGATCACCACCCAGTGCTCGGAGCGGTGCTTGTGGGTCTGATAGGACAACCGCTGCCCGGGATGCACGTTGATCCGCTTGACCTTGTAGCCCTGACCGTCGTCCAGGACATGCCATGAGCCCCAGGGGCGCTCGGCTGAATCGAGACTCATCTGCTCATCCGTTCGCTGCAATCGATCAATGCTGGATCAGCGTAGTGGGCGAACGTGCAGTCCCGCATCGGGATCCACGATCATCTCCTGGCCAGCCGGCATGCTGTCGGCATCCAGGGTGGCGTCGAGCGACACATTGCGCTTGACCATGCCGATCGCGATCGGACCGAGCTCATGGTGCCGAGCCGAAGACCCAACGAAACCGACCACCTTCTCGCCGTCCCGAAGCTCCGCACCGGCCGCCGGCAGCCTGTTCTCCGAACCATCGAGGTGCAGCAGCGTCAATCGACGCGGCGGACGACCGAGCGTGTGCACCCGGGCCACCGTCTCCTGGCCCCGATAGCAACCCTTGTCGAGGTGGACGGCGGTGTTGATCCACCCCGCCTCGTTGGGGATCGTCCTGTGGTCCGTGTCGATCCCGTGACGCGCTTCCCCGCGCGCGATGCGCAGCGCCTCGAAGGCCCACACCCCTGCCGCCGGACCGGCCGCTGCCGCATAGTCGGTGAGCTTGTCCCGGGGGATGAACTCATAGCCGTCGAAGGCGACGTTCTGCCGCGCAGCGGGACGCCAGGTGACCGCGAGGTCCTCGGTCACGTCAGTGATCTCGACGCGCATCATGAAGCGCATCTTGAGCAGGAAGTCGATCAGCGCAGCCGCCGTGCCGGGCTCGACGTGAGCTGTGAAGGTCTCCCGCTCCGCGTCATCGACGCCATAGAAGGCGTGCTCCACGTGGCCCTGTGGGGTGAGGATGAGCGCCATTGTCGGCCGACCCGATCCCAGCTCGGCCTCATGCTGCGTGGTCAACGAGTGCAACCAGGTGATCCGGTCCGGGCCGGTCAGGGTGATCACCTCGCGGTGCGACAGGTCCACGAACCCCTCACCCGCCTCCAGTGCGCGTTGCTCGGTGTTGAAGGAGCCGTAGTGCGCGGCGACCGGCGCATCGATGCCGTCGCCAGCGACGGCTCCTGGAAGGTCAAGAAGTGGGCTGCTCACGCTTCCAGCCTACGCGGCGGCAAGAATGCGCACATGACTGCTGAGACACCCCAGGTGTATGACTGCGAGATCCAGGTCCGACTGCGGGACCTCAACGTCGGGGGCCATGTCGACAACGTCGAGATCGCCCGGGTGATCTCCGAGGCGCGCACGCTGTTCCTGCGGTTCGCCGACATCGGCACGGGTGAGCGGACCGGCCTGCTGGGGGTGATGCCCGTGGGCGTGGTCGAGCTCGTCGTCTCGCAGTGCGTCGAATATCGCGCGGAGATGTATTTCTCCCCCTTCGAGCCCTACCTGGCCCGGATGTGGATCAGCCGGATCGGCCCGACCTCGTTCGGGCTCTCCACCGAGATCCGCACG
>DATCYH010000677.1:0-4815 GCA_036570405.1 Nocardioides sp. | reverse complement strand
GCACTGGGCCAGGACCGCGACGTCGGGCAGGGCATCGCGGTCCGCGGAGATCCCGTAGTAGACGGCGCCGTCGTAGGAGGTGACACCGATGGCCAGGGCCTGGCCCGGGAGCAGCGGCTGGACCGGATAGGTGGCGACCATCTGGGCGCCGGCCGCATAGAGCGGGAACTGCGGGCCGGGCACGTTGGTGATGGTGAGGTGGAACCCCTTGCGCTGGTGCTCGGCGGCGACCCGCGAGCCCAGGGCGTGGAAGGTGGTGGGTGCGAAGCCGGCGATCCCGGCGAGCCGGTTCGCGGCCACCGCGCGGCCCGTCTCCTTGTGCGACTTGAACGCATAGGCCACCTGATGCAATCGGATCACCGGACTCGGCTCACCGATCGGGAGGGTGACCAGGTGACCGGCGATCTGGCTGCCGAGCGAGGTGGCTTCGAGGTCGTCGTCGATGACCGACATCGGCACCATCGCGCGCAGGCTGCGCATCGAGGTGGACGAGGTCCCCCGCGCCATCAACCACGTCCTCAGCGCTCCGGTGAGGGTGGCCAGAACGACGTCGTTGACCGACGTCCCGTGCTCCTCGCGGATCCTTCGGTAGTCCTCGAAGTCCGTGCGGACCGTGACGAACCGGCGCTGCTCGGAGAGCTCCGCGGAGATCGGCGACTCGGGTGCCGGGCGACGGTTCGCCAGCGCATTGGCGACGGCTGCGAACCGACCCTGGGCGGCCGCGGCACGACGTACCGCACCGTCGGCGACGCTCTGCCCGGTGGCCAGCAGCACGCTGGGCGAGACCAGGTTGTCCTTGATCGCCGCGGTGGTCAGGGTGAACGGCGAAGGTGCCCGGCGCGGGGCCCAGTCGTCGCGCTCGAGCTCCTTGGGCTCTGGCTTCGTGTCGAGCAGGACCTGGCCGATGTCGACCGTCTGGACCCCGTCGACGAGGATCTGGTGCGACTTGGAGAGCACTGCGACGCAACCGTCCTGCAGGCCCTCGATGAAGTAGACCTCCCACAGCGGACGTGCCGTGTCGAGCGGTCGGGACATGATCCGGGCGACCAGCTCGCGCAGCTGCTCCATCGTGCCCGGGCGCGGCAGCCCGGAGCGGCGTACGTGGAAGGCGAGGTCGAAGCCCTCGTCATCGATCCACACCGGGTTCGCGAGCCGTCCCGGCACGGACTGGATCCGCTGGCGATAGCGGGGGACGAAGGCGACGCGCTCGTCGATCAGGTCGACGAGTCGCTGGTAGTCGAAGCCAGAGTCGCCGGGCTCGAAGATCTCCAGCGTGGCGTTGTGCATCGGCGACGTGCGGGACTCCTCAGCCAGGAAGGCGATGTCCCGTGGACGCAGCCGGTTCTTCATCTGATCCCCTGTTCTGACACAACTTGTCCTCCATGCGATTCTGTCAGAGGGATCGGCCGACAAGTGGCAGGTCCATCGTGTGGAGGTGTCTTCGAGATCATGTCCGGTCCTTTCAGGTGGTTGGCTGCGCTGGTTGCGCTCGTACTCGTGGCAGCGCTGTCCTCATGCAGCGGCGATTCCGGGGACGGTGGTGCCGAGGAGAAGGTGGTCGACTCGATCGCCGTCACGATCAAGGACGGCAAGGTCACCCCGAGCGGCACCCGGATCCAGATCGCCAAGGACGAGCCGTTCACCTTCCGCGTCGACTCCGACGTGGCCGGTGAGATCCACATCCACTCCAAGCCCGAGCAGTCCGTGGTCTTCGAGGCCGGCCAGACCGAGCACGACGTCACCTTCGACAAGCCCGGCATCTTCCCGGCCGAGCTGCACGAGCCGGCCCAGGTCGTCGTCGAGCTCGAGGTCCGCTGAGCGATGGACCTGATCGCCCACGGCGTGGGCGGGGCGAAGGACCTACCGCTTCCCGCTGAATACGCCATCGCGGGGGCCTGCGCTGCGCTGGCCGTCTCGTTCATGGTCCTGGCACTGGCCTGGCGCACGCCGCGCTACTCCTCGCGTGAGGCCGGCACCCCGGCGCCCACGCTCGGCGCGATCGTCGACTCGAGCTGGTTCCGTGGCGTCGTGCGGGGCCTGGGCTTCGCGTTCTTCGGCTATGTCGCCTTTGCCGCGGTCTTCGGCAGGGACCTGAAGATCAATCCGGTCTTCGGGGTCTTCTACGTCTGGCTGTGGGTCGGCATCGTCCCGATGTCGCTTTTCTTCGGGAAGTTCTACAAGGCGATCAGCCCGGTCCGCACGATCAACCTGGCGCTGGCCAAGCTGACCGGTGGGGCCCCGGACGTGGGCCTGCGGCAATATCCGGAACGGCTCGGCCACTGGCCCGCTGCGCTCACCCTGTTCGCCTTCGTCTGGTTCGAGCTGGTCTATCCGTTCAACGCCGAGCTCGGGCCGGTGCGGCTGTGGTGCGCGGTCTACGTCGCGGTGATGCTGGTCGGTGGCGCCGTGTTCGGCAACCGGTTCTTCGAGCACGCGGACCCGTTCGAGGTGTTCTCCACCCTGGTATCGCACCTGTCCGTGTGGGGTCGGGACGCTGCCGGCGAGCTGATCCTGGTCAACCCGTTGCAGAACCTGGCCCGGGTGCCCGCGGTGCCGGGGCTGCTGGCGGTTGCCTCGGTCCTGCTCGGCAGCACCGCCTTCGACTCCTACAAGGGGTCGAACAGCTGGACGCTCTTCATCCAGGACGTTCCGGACGGGCTGCGGAACTCGGTCAACATGCTCGCGTTGATCGGCTTCATCGTCCTGGTCGGCGTGCTCTTCGCAGTGGCCACGATGCTCACCGGGATCAAGCAGGGCCACCGGCGCATCGACCTGCCGGCTGCCTTTGCGCACTCGCTGGTGCCGATCCTGGTGGGCTACACGATCGCGCACTACCTGAGTTATCTGGTCGAGTACGGCCAGCAGACCCTGATCTTCCTCAGCGATCCACGCAGCGACGGCTCCAACTACCTGGGCACGGCCGACTGGGAGATCAACTACTGGCTGAGCTATCACCCCACCTTCCTGGCGATGACCAAGGTCTTCGGAGTGATCATCGGTCACGTGGTCGCCGTTGTCGCGGCCCATGACCGCGCCATCGAGTTGCTGCCGAAGCGGCACCAGCTGACCGGACAGCTCTCGATTCTGGTGGTGATGGTCGGGTTCACGATTGCCGGGCTGGCGCTGCTGTTCTCCTCGTGAGTCGCAAGCCCACAAGGCCACGTCGTACGCCGTGACTCAGCGGTTCCGACCGCGCAGCAGGCCCTTGCGCGCAACCGCACTCGTGGGGTGGAGCGCATCCACCACCGGCGCCAGGGCGCGGGCCAACGGGGAGTCGCCGGTCTCGGCCAAGGTGCGTCCGGCGACCAGTGCCCGGTCCACCGCAGCGCGATCGTCGGGCAGGAAGTGCAGGCTGGCGATGTCGGCGAAGCCGGACACCATGGCGGCCACGTCCTTCTCGGACCAGCCGAGCGAGCCGCGCATCCGGTTGACCACGACGTGCACCGCCCGGTCTCCGGTCACCTCGCGCAGCTCGACCAGTCCCCGGGCCAGTCGGGCCAGGCCGACCGGGTCCGCGGCACCGACCACCACCAGCGCGTCAGCGACGCCGAGTGCCTCGAGCGTCATCGAGTTCCGGCCAGCCCGACCCGCGTGCTCCGCGGCCGCATCCGGCTCCAGGGCGAAGCCGGTGTCCACGACGACCTCTCCCTGGCGCTTGCCGAGGGCGATCAGCTCCTCCACCGCGCCGGCCCTGATCTCCACCCAGCGATCAGCACGGGGCAGGCCGGTGACCACCCGGAGCCCAGCGACCCTGCGTTGCAGCTGGAGATAGGTGCCGTGCAGCTCACCGGTGGAATGCGCTCGCGCGCAGGCCAGGAGGCCGGAGACCTCTTCGAGCACACCGAGGTGCTGGCCGACCGAGCCACCCCAGGGGTCGACGTCGAGGACCAGCGGCGCAGCACCGCGTCGGGCCATCTCACCGGCCAGGCCCAGCGCCACTGTGGTCCGCCCCGGTCCACCGGTCGGTCCCCACACGACCACCGAGCGGCCACGGCCCGGGCCCATCATCGGTCCGGGTCCTTGGCTGATCTCGACCGCGCCGGGCCCAGTCGTCACGTGAGCGCCCGGAGCAGAAGAACCTCCACCTGCTGGCCGGGTCAGCGCGCCGGGCTCTCGGGCGGCGGTCACAACGAGGTCGGCGAGGCCGGACAGGTGGTTCTCGTCCGCGCAGTGGGTGACCCCGAGCCGGTTGACGCGTGCTCTCAGGTCTTCGCGGCCCGCGTCGGCGAGCACGACGACGGGCTCCACCTGGTGCAGTCGCAGGTGGTCGATCGCGGCGCTGTCGAGACCTGGTGCGTCGAGAGCCAGCACTGCCACATGGGCCTGGCCCGTGGTGACGGCGGCAAGCAGGTCGGTGACGTCCACGCAGCGCTTGAGCACCACGACGCCATGGTTGTCCGAGAGTGCCTTCAGCGCGGTGGACTCCCATCCGGCGCCGGCGCCGAGGACCAGGACGCAGGTGCGGTGCGGTGGCTTGATGGGCTCCATCGGCTCAACCCCGCTTGGTGAGCTGGACCCGGTTGTCCCGGGCCGCGGCGAGGACGATGCCGATCTCACCGTCCGCCCCGGCGGGCACGCCGACGAGGATCTGGCGGCTGCCGACCTGTCCGATCACATCGTCCTTCTCGGGAACCGCGATCACCGCGACGTCCTCGAGCACCTTGGTAGCGGTGGGGGTCGAGCCCGGGTCCGAGGCGCCGACTCGCTCCGGGATCACATAGACGTCGACCCGGGAGCCACGCCGCAGGGTGGACGGGATGTTCTCGACCGGCGCGGTCAGCGGGACCTCGACCAGCTGCTCCCCCTGCGTGCCCA
>DATCYH010000676.1:0-5754 GCA_036570405.1 Nocardioides sp. | reverse complement strand
CACGCCGAGGTCGCCCGAGTCGATGCGGACTGCGCCCAACTCCGGGCCGGCGATCTCCACCCCTAGCCGCACCGCTTCCTCGATGTCATAGGTGTCGACCAGCAGGGAGGTGCCGGTGCCGAGCGAGGCGACCTGCGCGCGGAAGGCGTCCTCCTCACTGTCGTGCAGGAGCGTGAAGCTGTGCGCCGAGGTGCCTGCGGTGGGTACGCCGTACCGCTGCCGCGCCGCGAGGTTGGAGGTGGTCGCAAAGCCGGCGATGTACGCCGCTCGCGCGGCCGCCACGGCCGAGAGCTCGTGGGTGCGCCGCGAGCCCATCTCGATGCAGGGCCGCTCGCCGGCCGCCATCGTCATCCGCGAGGCGGCAGAGGCGATCGCCGAGTCGTGGTTGTAGATCGAGAGGAACAGCGTCTCGAGCAGCACCGCCTCGGCGAACGTCGACTCCACGATCATCAACGGTGAATAGGGGAAGTAGGCCTCACCCTCGGCATAGCCCCACACGTCTCCGGAGAAGCGGAAGTCGGCCAACCAGTCCAGGGTCGCCTCGTCCACGACCTGACCGTCTCGCAGCACCGCCAGCTCGGCGTCGCCGAACCGGAACCGCTCGAAGGAATCCAAGGCGCGGCCGACACCGGCCACCACGCCATAGCGTCGGCCCTCCGGCAGGCGGCGCGGGAAGAGCTCGAAGATGCTCCTGCGGTCCGCGGTGCCGGCCTTGAGGGCGGCCTGGACCATGGTCAGCTCGTAGTGGTCGGTGAGCAGCGCAGTGGATGGCGCCGGAGTGGGCGCGCTCGGTGTCGTGGTCACGTTCACACTCTGGCAGATCGTGGTCAGGGACCCTGCTCGTGGTGTGTCACGATGGGGCAGTGTCAACTGCGAGCCCGATCCACGCCGATCCGACGGTGGACCAGTCACTGACTCCGGACGAGATCACCTTCCTGGCCAAGCCGTGGGTGACCATCGTGTGGAACGACCCGGTGAACCTGATGTCCTACGTCACCTACGTGTTCGGAAAGTACTTCGGCTATGACAAGAAGAAGTGCGAGAAGCTGATGCTCGAGGTGCACAACGATGGCCGCTCGGTGGTCTCGACCGGCACCCGCGAGGAGATGGAACGCGACGTGCAGGCGATGCACGAATACGGCCTGTGGGCCACGATGGAGAAGAGCTCGTGAGCGGGTTTGCCAGGCATCGCCGCAGCGGCAACATCATCGCCAACTTCACCGGGTTCGAGGCCGAGCTGCTGCGCTCCCTCGCCTCACAACTGGTCGAGCTGCTGCGCAACGAGGCAGCGGTCCCGGGTGACGACAGGGACCCGTTCGAGGCGTTGATGGACTTCTCCGGCCCGACCACGGCGCCCGAGGACCCGGTCCTGGCCCGACTCTTCCCGTCGGCATATCCCGACGACGAGGAGGCCGCGGGCGAGTTCCGCCGGTTCACCGAGTCGACGCTGCGCGACGGCAAGGCCCGCGCGGCTGTGGCGATCATCGACGGTCTCGAGGAGGCCGGCCTGCCCCCGGAGCTGACCGAGGACGGGCTGCACTTCGACGTGGAGCTCGACGAGGCGACGGCCGAGGTCTGGATGCGCTCGTTCACCGACCTGCGTCTCGCCCTCGCCACCCGCCTCGGAGTCGAGGAGGGGGACGAGGAGAAGTGGTACGCCTTGCCCGACGAAGATCCCGAGGCCCAGGCCCACGACATCTATGAGTGGGTCGGTTATCTCCAGGAGACGCTGGTCCAGGCCCTGATGGACTGAGGCCTGATGGACTGGGCCTTATCTGGTCTGGGCCTTGTCTGGACTGGTCCCTGATGGACTCAGCATGATGCCCTGACCCGCGGACTGAACCGAGGGCCAGGGCAGCACTGCTCGACTCAGATGACGCCCAGCGCGAGCATCGCGTCGGAGACCTGGATGAAGCTGGTGATGTTGGCGCCGGCCACGTAGTTGCCCGGGCAGTCATAGGTCTCGGCCGCCTCGGCGCACCGTGCGTGCACGTCGACCATGATCTGGTCCAGGCGCTGCTCGGTGTGGTCGAAGTGCCAGCGGTCGCGCGAGGCGTTCTGCTGCATCTCCAGGGCGGAGGTCGCCACGCCGCCGGCGTTCGCGGCCTTGCCGGGCGCGAAGAGCACGTTGTTCTCGGCCAGGATCGAGACAGCCTCGGGCGTGCACGGCATGTTGGCGCCCTCGGCGATCGCCAGCACCCCGTTGCCGACCAGCGTCTTGGCGTGCGAGCCGTCGAGCTCATTCTGGGTGGCGCAGGGGAGTGCGATCTCGGCCGGGACGTCCCAGACCGAGCCCTCGGCGTGGTGCGTGGCCGACTCGCGCTCTGCTGCATAGTCGGTCAGACGGCCCCGACGGACCTCCTTGATCTCCCGGAGCAGCGCGATGTCCAGTCCGGCCTCGTCGACGACATAGCCGCCGGAGTCGGAGCAGGCGACGACCTGCGCACCCAGCTGTGCGGCCTTCTCGGCGGCATAGATGGCCACGTTGCCCGAGCCGGAGACGATCACGCGACGCCCGGACAGGGAGAGGCCGCGGGTGGCGAGCATCTCGCGGGTGAAGAAGACGGTGCCGTAGCCGGTGGCCTCGGTGCGCACCAGCGAACCGCCCCAGCCGATGCCCTTGCCGGTGAGGACGCCGGACTCATAGCGGTTGGTGATCCGCTTGTACTGCCCGAAGAGGTAGCCGATCTCGCGGCCGCCGACACCGATGTCACCGGCAGGCACGTCGGTGTACGCGCCGATGTGGCGGTAGAGCTCGGTCATGAACGACTGGCAGAAGCGCATAACCTCGGCGTCGGTGCGACCCTTGGGGTCGAAGTCCGAGCCACCCTTGCCGCCACCGATCGGCATGCCGGTCAGGGCGTTCTTGAAGATCTGCTCGAAGCCGAGGAACTTCACGATGCCGAGGTTCACCGTCGGGTGGAAGCGCAGCCCACCCTTGTAGGGCCCGAGCGCGGAGTTGAACTCCACCCGGAAACCGCGGTTGATCCTGACGTTGCCCTGGTCATCGGTCCACGGCACGCGGAACATGATCTGTCGCTCCGGCTCGCACAGGCGCTCGATGATGGAACCTTGGGCATATTCCGGGTGGCGAGCCACGACCGGGTTCAGGGTGTCGAGGACCTCGCGGACAGCCTGGTGGAACTCGGCCTCGCCGGGGTTGCGGTCGAGGACAGTCGAGAAGACGCGCGAGAGCGCAGGATCAAGTTCAGCCATGGGTGCAGGGTACGTCGACTTGTGAGGCTGTGAGGAGTCCAAGACTCTCCATGAGACGAGACGCACGTGTCCGCACAATGGATCTGAGCGTGACCGGGGCGGTCCGGGGAGTGGGCGAGTGCTCGGCATGCGGACGCGCTCACCTACGCTGGGAGACGTGCTGAACATCGATCGAGCGACGTACGACGCCATCGTCGCGCACGCCAAGCGGGACCACCCGGACGAGGCCTGTGGCATCGTCGCCGGCCCCGAGGGCAGCGACCGTCCCGAGCGTCACATCGAGATGCTGAACGCCGCGAGCAGCCCCACGTTCTACGAGTTCGACAGCACCGAGCTGCTCGAGCTCTACAAGCAGATGTGGGATCGCGACGAGGAGCCGGTGGTCGTCTACCACTCGCACACGGCCACCGAGGCATACCCGAGTCGCACCGACATCGGCCTGGCCAGCGAGCCGAACGCGCACTACGTCCTGGTCTCCACCAAGGAGCACGGGAATAACGAGGGCCCTGTGGAGTTCAGGTCCTACAGAATCATCGACGGAGAGGTGACCGAGGAAGAGGTCACCATCACCACTACGAGCACTGGCTCATGAGGAGCATTGACTGATGGCCATCGAGGTCCGGATCCCCACCATCCTGCGCACCTACACCAACGGTGAGAAGGCCGTCGAGGCCAAGGGCGATACCCTGTCGGCCCTGATCGACGACCTCGAGGCGAACCACCCGGGAATCGGCGAGCGTCTCCTCGACACCAAGGACGGGAGCAGCGACCTGCGTCGCTTCGTCAACGTCTACATCAACGACGAGGACGTTCGCTTCATCGGTGGCCTCGAGGCCACCCTCAATGACGGTGATCAGGTCGTCGTCCTGCCCGCAGTCGCCGGCGGATGAGGTTCGACAACCTCCTGGCCTCGGTCGGCGGCACGCCGCTGATCGGGCTTCCCCGACTGTCCCCGGGACCGCAGGCCAACGGCACCGAGGTCCGCATCTGGGCCAAGCTGGAGGACCGCAACCCGACCGGTTCCATCAAGGACCGGCCGGCCCTGAGGATGATCGAACAGGCCGAGAAGGACGGACTGCTCCGTCCCGGCTGCACCATCCTCGAGCCGACCTCGGGCAACACCGGGATCTCGTTGGCCATGGCAGCCAAGCTCAAGGGCTACCGACTGGTCTGCGTGATGCCGGAGAACACCTCCGAGGAACGCCGCCTGCTGCTGCGGATGTGGGGTGCGGAGATCTTCTCCTCGCCCGCCGCCGGCGGGTCCAACGAGGCCGTGCGCGTGGCCAAGAAGATGGGCGAGGAGCACCCCGACTGGGTGATGCTCTACCAATACGGCAACGCGGCCAACGCGCTCGCCCACGAGGAGGGCACGGGTCCCGAGATCCTCGAGGACCTGCCCACGATCACCCACTTCGTCGCCGGACTCGGCACCACCGGCACCCTGATGGGGGTCAGCCGGTTCTTCCGCACGGCCAAGCCCGAGGTGAAGATCGTCGCCGCCGAACCGCGCTACGGCGAGCTCGTCTATGGGCTGCGCAACCTCGACGAGGGCTTCGTTCCCGAGCTCTATGACGCGTCCCTGATCGACTCCCGCTTCTCGGTGGGACCACGCGACGCCGTACGCCGTGTCCGCGAGCTGCTCGAGCTCGAGGGCATCTTCGCCGGCATCTCGTCGGGAGCGATCCTGCATGCCGCGATAGGTCAGGCCGCCAAGGCGGTCAAGGCTGGGGAATCGGCAGACATCGCCTTCGTCGTGGCCGACGGCGGGTGGAAGTACCTCTCGACCGGCGCTTACGAGGGCACCATCGACGAGGCCGAGGACCGCCTCGAGGGACAACTCTGGGCCTGATGCCCGAAGCAGCGCCGACACAGTGAGATGGATCGCCATGTGCGGCGTCTGTTGAGGTGAGCGTCTAGATTGGTCGACTGTGGCTGACCGACCCATTGGCATCTTCGACTCCGGCTTCGGTGGACTGACCGTCGCCCGGTCAGTCATCGACCAGCTTCCGCACGAGTCGATCCTCTATCTCGGCGACACGGCTCGCGCGCCGTACGGTTCCAAGCGGATCGGCGAGGTCCGTGAATATGCGCTCGAATGCCTCGATCACCTCGTCGACCAGGGCGTCAAGGCGCTGGTGATCGCCTGCAACAGTGCGAGCGCGGCGATGCTCCGTGACGCCCGGGAGCGCTACGACGTGCCGGTGATCGAGGTGATCCTGCCCGCCACTCGACGCGCGGTCGCTGCCAGTCGCACCGGCCGGATCGGCGTCATCTGCACCACTGCGACAGCGGAGTCGATGGCCTATGAGGACGCGTTCGCGGCCGCTCCTCACGTCGAGCTGCTCACCCGGGCCTGCCCATTGTTCGTCGACTTCGTCGAGCGCGGAGTCACCGCAGGGCCCGAGCTGATCGAGGCCGCGCACGACTACCTCGACCCGCTGATCTCCGCAGGCGTCGACACGCTGATCCTCGGGTGCACCCATTATCCGCTGCTGACTGGTGTCATCTCCTATGTGATGGGTGACCAGGTGACCTTGG
>DATCYH010000675.1:0-4941 GCA_036570405.1 Nocardioides sp. | reverse complement strand
GTGCCGGCACAGATCAGGCACCCAGCGAGGGCGGCCGACAAGGAGAGGAGCCGTAGGGCTACCCGTCGCACGGCGACTTCTCCACGTCCTTGCCTCCGGCAACACGCCAGCTGCCCTCGGGATCGGTCTCCCAGGAGTAGTTCGCCACGGTCAGGCGTGTCCAACCCCGGTCCTCGCGGTCTGCTGGCACGACTGACTCGCCGTCGACATCCAGAAGGTCGGCACCGCTGACGTCCCAACACACGTCGATGGTCACGGATGGAACCCGACCCGCAGACGGATCAGAGTTGTCCAGGCTGACCGACTGGATCTTCGTCTCGATGACCTTGGTGTCTCCGACTTGGTGAAGTCCGTCGTTGCGCTGGCTGGCCAGGAACTTCTGCTGTGCCGAGAGTTGCGTGCTCACGGCCACGGCGTCGAGTTTGCTGATCGGAGCTTTAGGATCCTGACGTAGCGAGTCGATCGTGGAGTAGTACGCAGTCACCGCCTCGACCGCGGATGCAGACGCCTCATCCTCGGGCGACGTCGGAGACGGGCTGGGTGACGTGACCGTTTCGCTGACGCTTGGTGACGGCGTCGGTGTTGAGTCCGGGTCGGCGTCTGAGCCGCAAGCAGTCATCACGGCGAGCAGTAGAACTGCCGTCGCTACCGAAAATGCTCCTTGCGATTTGGTCATACCCGAGTCCGTCCGCCGCCACCGGACCTCTCCGGTGTGAGCAACAGACGGTGCCCCGATGGCGGATCCACCGAGTTCACCGCCTGCAACCATTGAGCCATTGAAAAGTGATCTACGCAACATTGATGGTTCTCCTCTCTCACCTCACCAGACAAAGTGCACCGCAGCTTCCCGCCACTGAGTCGCCCACTCAGCGCGCCGAATTCACCCCCAACCTCAATCCGGTCACACCTCTGGCACAGCGAGGGGAACAGCCGGCGCACCTTGTGTTCGAGGAGGTGAACCGCGTGACGGTCTCGATGCGGAAAATGACCCCGGGCCACGGGTGCAACTACCTGCTCAAGAGCGTCGTCGTGGGCGACGGCAACCGTGCCTTGCGCACGCCGATGACGCGGTATTACACCGAGGCGGGCACGCCTCCAGGTGTGTGGATGGGCTCCGGTGTGACCGAGTTCGGCAACGGCCAACTCGCGTCAGGGGCAGAGGTAACGCCTGCGCAACTGGAGCTCCTGCTCGTCCACGGACGCGACCCAGTGACGGGGGAGCAGTTAGGGCGGGCGTACCCGACGTACCCCTCTGTTCAGGAGCGGATCGACAAGCGCATTGAATCCCTGGACAAGAGTCTGACCAGAGAGGCATGCGCGACCGAGCAGGCTCGGATCACCCACGAAGAGGAGCACCGAGGACCGAAGACCGCGGTCTCCGGATTCGACCTCACCTTCAGCGTCCCGAAGTCAGTGTCCGTGCTGTGGGGCCTCGCCGACGCAGACACCCAGGCACGGCTCGTTGATGCCCACCACGAGGCAGTCGCCGAGGTGCTCGCGTTCTTCGAACGCGAGGTCGCGGTCACCCGCGCTGGAGCCAACGCACGCGACGGTGCTGTTGCGCAGCATGAGGTCGCTGGTGTCGCCGCCACTGCCTACGACCACTGGGATTCCCGCTGTGGCGACCCGCAACTCCACACCCACGTCGTCGTGTCCAACAAGGTCCGCACCGTATACGACCAGAAATGGCGCAGCCTCGACAGTATCCCGATCCACCGCAGCGTCGTCGCGATCTCCGAGCACTACAACGCCATCCTCGCCGACATCCTGACCCAGCGATTCGGAGTGCAGTGGAACAGGCGTGACCGCGGCGCCGACCGCAACCAGGCACTGGAGATCACCGGTGTCAGCGAAGAACTGCTCGCTGAGTTCTCCAATCGCTCCCGCGAGATCGACATCGAGACCGACCGCCTCATCGAGGAGTACGCCGTGACCTACGGATGCCGGCCATCGCCGAAGACCATCGTCGAACTCCGGGCGACCGCTACCATCGCCACCCGCCCGGAGAAGGAACTGCATTCACTCGCCGAGCTCACCGACGGCTGGCGCCAACGGGCCGAAGCCCTCTTCGACTCGGGCTCGACAGAGTGGGCACGTGGCATCACGACAGGAGCCTCCGCCCCAACGCTCCGTGCCGAGGATGTGTCCCTCGACCTGGTGGCGAGGATTGGCACGCAGGTCGTCGGGGTCGTGGGGGAGAAGCGCTCCACCTGGCGGCATTGGAATCTATGGGCAGAAGCATCCCGGCAGACGATGGAGTGGCGCTTCACCACACCACGGGACCGTGAAGCCGTCGTGGGCATGGTCGTCGACGCAGCAACGAAGGCCTCACTGCGCTTGACGCCACCCGAGCTGGCGACCAGCCCCGACGCGTTCCGTCGTGCCGACGGCTCCAGCCGGTTCCGGCCCCAACACTCCACAGTGTTCAGTTCGGCCGACCTGCTTGCAGCCGAAGACCGGTTGCTCGTGCGGGCAAACACCCTGACAGCCCCCGCCCTCGAGCCGTCGCTGATCAAGGCCGCCACCAGCCACGACACCCTCGGTCACCGGCTCACCGAAGGACAAGCCCAAGCACTCACAAAGATCGCCGGATCCGGCCGACAGGTCGACCTCCTCGTCGGACCAGCCGGCGCCGGCAAAACCACCGCCATGCGCGCCCTCCACACAGCCTGGACTTCCGCCCACGGCTCCAAATCAGTGGTCGGCCTAGCTCCGTCCGCCGCGGCTGCGCAGGTGCTGGCCGACGACCTCGGCACCGCATGCGACAACACCGCGAAGTGGCTCCACGAACACGACCACGGGCGAGCCGAGTTCAAACCGGGTCAGCTCGTGATCATCGACGAAGCAACACTCGCCGGCACCCACACCCTGGACAAAATCACCGGACTCGCCACCGAGGCAGGCGCAAAGGTGCTGCTGGTGGGGGACTGGGCACAACTGCAATCGGTCGATGCAGGTGGAGCGTTCTCGACGCTCGCCGAGGCAACGGACGACACCCCCGAACTCGTCGAGATCCTGCGCTTCGACCACGACTGGGAAGCAGGCGCCACCGCCGAACTACGGCAAGGAGACATCGACGTCATCGGCACCTACGTCCGCAACGACAGGGTCCGCGAAGGCAACGCCGACGCCATGACCGACGCCGCGTACGACGCATGGCACCACGACATCCAAACCGGGCTATCGAGCGTCCTGGTCACCGAAGCCAAAGCCACCGTCGACAAGCTCAACCAGCGAGCCCGCGCCGAACGTATCCTCGCCGGCGAAACCGAAGCAGGTCGCGAGGTCCTACTGGCCGACGGTAACCGCGCCTCGGTCGGGGACCTGATCGTCACCCGCCGCAACCAACGCCACCTGCGCTCGCTCCGAGGTGGCTGGGTCCACAACGGCGACCGCTGGCGCATCACCGACGTCACGCCCGACGGCTCGGTGATCGCTGCAAGCATCGATCAGAAGGGCGCTGGCACGGTAGTTCTGCCCTCAGCCTACGTACGCGAACACATCGACCTCGGTTACGCCATTACCGCTCACCGAGCCCAAGGCTCCACCGTCGACACCGCCCACGTCGTCGCATCCGGTGCGACCAACCGAGAGAACCTGTATGTCTCGATGACCCGAGGCCGAGAGTCCAACACCGTCTACGTAGCGCTCGACAACCCCGACGACACCCACACCCCGCCCCAGGAAGGCGACGTCAACGCCCGAACGGTCCTGTATGGGATCCTCCAACGCTCCGGAGCTGAACTCTCCGCGCACCAGACAATCACTGCCGAGCAGGACCAGTGGTCCTCCATCGCTCAGCTTGCAGCTGAGTACGAGACCATCGCTGCAGATGCCCAGCACGACCGCTGGGTCGACCTGATTGGTAGTTGCGGGCTCATCGAGGATGGTGCTGCGCAACTGTTGTTGTCCGACTCGTTCGGGCCGTTGACTGCTGAGTTCCGACGTGCAGAGGCAAACGGCTACGACCTCGCCACGTTGCTGCCCAAACTGGTCGCAAACCGAGGACTCGCCGATGCGGTCGACGTCGGTGCCGTCCTGATCAGTCGCCTCCACCACGGCACCGCGCAACCACGTCGCTTCGGTAGACGGAGGGTAACCCCGCCGCTGATCGTTGGCCTCGTCCCACCGGCGACCGGCGTTACCGATGCCGAACAGCGGCAAGCGCTCGACGAGCGGCAATCCGAGATGGAGCGCCGGGCCACCGAACTCGTCGAGCGTGCCACCCGAGACCAGGAACCGTGGCTGCACAGCCTGGGAAGCCGTCCAGAGGCCGGCCGCGACGCCCGTAGGTGGTTGACCGAGGCTCGGATCGTGGCTGCCTACCGCGACAGGTACGGCATCACAGGACCTCGCCCACTTGGCCCACACACGGAGAACGAAGGGCAGCGAGCCGACCGAACTTGGGCACTAGCAGCGATCCGGCGTGCCGGCGGGATCGCGCACACGGCGGAGCAGCAGGCGCATGGGCGACGTCCAGCCATGCTCTCAGGTATCGGACGCTGACCTACTCCACAGGTTCAGCCAACGGCGCAGTCGTCCACAGGAGAGGCGATGGGAGCCCACGATCCGCCTCAGTCCGTTGAGCCTAAGGGTGCACGAACTCACCGTCACAGTTGGAAGGGATGATCGTCATGATCCTCGCGCTCTCGATCCGGCTCGCCGCGACAATCTATGGATACCACTACTCGTACGCGCCCAGCAATGTCCTCATTCGGCACTTGCAGAGAAGCAGCTGCCGAGGGTGGGTTGTCCCTATCTCGGCCGCACTCGCAGCTGTCTGCTATCTCGCGCTCGTTGTCGGCCTGAATGCGGCCGTCGAGTCCGGCGGTCCTACCTGGCTCAGCTTGATCGTGTTCACGTGCGTGTGGAACACGATCAGATTCGCCTGGCTCACGGTGTTCTCGGCGGTCTCAACGGCCAAGCGACTGTCTCGGTCTT
>DATCYH010000674.1:0-3062 GCA_036570405.1 Nocardioides sp. | reverse complement strand
TGGGGAAGATGTGGGTGAGACCCTCGACCGGCGAGTCCACCGGCTCACCGAAACGGGCGGTGAGCATCCCGGCCAGGTTCCGCGCCCGGACCACGCTGATCTGCTGGCCGAGGACCGCACGCACGGCAAGCTCGTCGCCGTCCACGTGCCCGGGCACCCGCAGACCCGGAACGGCACGGGCGAGCGGGCCGATCAACGCATCGTCGGCGAAGAAGTCGGCGACCGCCACCGGGTCACAGTCCGCGTCGAGAAGACGACGTACCCGCTCGAGAGCCGCTCCGGTGTCCCGCAGGTCGGCGAGCCAGAACGTCGCGGGCACCATGGCGGTGCCGCCACGCTCGTCGTGGTCGCGCAGCTCCACGCGGACCGTGCCGGTGCCGTGCGGCAGTCGCAGCGTGCGCACATAGGTGGCGCCCTCGACGACCTCGACCCCGGGCACGGCGCGCTTGGCCAGGAACGAGAGCAGCGTCGAGCCCGCGAACGGTGCGCGACAGGCCAGGCGCAGCTCCACCTGGCCGGTGGGAGCCGATCCGGTACGCCGGCCGCGCAGCTGGCTGGGCGAGCTGGCGTAGACCTCGCGGATGGTGTCGTTGAACTGGCGGATGCTGGAGAAGCCGGCCGCGAACGCGATGTCCGCGAACGTCATCGAGGTCGTCTCGATGAGCACTCGAGCGGTCTGGGCCCGGCGCGCCCTGGCCAGGGCCAGCGGTCCGGCACCGAGCTCGTCGGTGAGCAGCCGCCCCAGGTGCCTGGTGGAGAACCCGAGGGCGCCGGCCAGGCCGTCGACACCCTCGCGCTCGATCACGCCGTCGTTGATCAACCGCATCGCGCGCCCGGCCACGTCGGCAGCGACATCCCACTCCGGACTGCCGGGAGTGGCGTCGGGCAGGCAGCGCTTGCAGGCCCGGAATCCGGCGCTCTGTGCCGCAGCGGCGGTCGGGTGGAACGTCACGTTCTTGATCGCCGGGGTGCGAGCCGGGCACGAGGGACGGCAATAGATCCCGGTGGTGCGCACCGCGGTGTAGAAGATCCCGTCGAATCGCCGGTCCTTGCTCTTGACCGCTTGGTAGCAGGCTTCCCGGTCCGTGTGCATGACCCCATCGTGCACCACTACCCCGCGTTGATCTAGCGGGAATCGGACACCGCCCGGAGACCTGTGCACGCCTCGACGTCAGGTCGAGCGGTAGCGCCGCTCGGGTCGGCCGGTGCCATATCTCAGCCGCACGGAAGCCTGCCCCGTGCTGACGAAGTGCTCGAGGTAGCGGCGCACCGAGACCCGCGAGATCCCCACCGCCTCCCCACACTCGCTCGCGGACAGGTCACCGGCGGCACGAAGGGAGCCCAGCACCGCGTCGGCGGTCTCCGGGCTCAACCCCTTGGGCAACGTGGATCGTCCCTGCGCGGCCAACGGCGCGAACACGGCGTCGATGTCGCCCTGCTCCGCAGCGCCTCCGGCACGCAGAGCGGTGTGCGCGGTCGCGAAGGCGTCCAACCGCACGCGCAGGTCGTCGTACTCGAAGGGCTTGACCAGGTAGTGCGCCGCCCCGTTCGCGGACGCGGCCCGCACGGTGTCGGCCTCACGCGCCGCGGTCACCATGACCACGCCGATGTCGTTGCCCTCCGCGCGCAACGTGCGGAGCAGGTCGATGCCGGTCATGTCGGGCAGGTGCACGTCGAGCAGCACCAGGTCCGGTCGCAGTCGCTCGATCTCCTGCTTCGCCGTCGCGGCCGTCGCTGCCACCCCGACCACGGTGAAGCCGGGCGTCCGCTCGACGAAGCGGGTGTGGATGGAGGCGACCATGAAGTCGTCGTCGACGACGAGCACGCTCAGGTCCGTCATGCTTGTTCCTCCGGCGGTTCCAGCGGCAGGCGAGCGGTGAACACGGCGCCCGAGTCATTGTGCACCGACACCGCTCCCCCACGACGTTCGCAGATCACCTGGACCAGCGCGAGCCCCACCCCTCGACCGCTCGCATCACTGGACTTCGTGGACCAACCGCGTCGGAAGATCTCCTCCGCGGCGTCCTCGGCCACCCCCGGCCCGGTGTCCGCGACCTGCACGCTGACCACCGTGTCCTCGAGGCGCAGGCGTACGTCGATCCGCGGCCCGCCGGCCGCAACGGTGGCGTCGACCGCGTTGTCGACGAGGTTGCCCAGCACCGTGCCGACGTCCGCGGACAGGGCCGGAGCCAGGCGCGGGAGCGAGGCGTCCTCGGCGAGGACCACGTCCACTCCGCGTTCGGCTCCCAGGCTCACCTTCGCGATCAGCAGCGCAGCCACTGCCGGGTCGTCGATCCGCTTGGTGACCGACTCGTTGATCTCCGCGCGCCGCCGGGTGAGCCGGCCGATGAACGACGAGACCTCGCCATACTCCTCGAGCTGCACCAGGCCGGAGATTGTGTGCAGCTGGTTGTTGAACTCATGGGTCTGTGCGCGCAGCGTCTCGGTGACGGACTCCCGGGCGCTCAGCTCGCTCTGCATCGCCAGCAGCTCGGTGCGGTCGCGCAGCGTCGTCACGGTGCCCACCGCTCGGCCCTCGTGGTGGATCCGGTTCCGGTTCAGCACGATCAGGCGACCGTCGACCATCAGCACGCGGTCGTGCACGTCGTCCTCGCCGACGAGCACCTCGAGGACCCCGACGTCGAGTGGCAGGTCGACCAGTCGACGTCCCTCGAAGTCGTCCTCACGCAGCGCGAGCAGCTCACGCGCGCTGTCGCTGAGCACGGTGACCCGTCCCTCGGCGGAGACGGCGAGCACTCCCTCACGGATCGAGTGCAGCATCGCGTCGCGCTGGTCGGCCAGGGCTGCGATGGCCGCGGGCTCGAGCCCCCTCGTGCGTCGCCGGATCAGGCGGGACAGCAGCCAGGAGCCGACGACTCCCAGGAGCAGTCCGATGCCCAGGAAGGTGACCAGGTCCGGCAGCCAGCGACGTGCCCGGTCGCCCAGGGTCGGGTATGCCTCGGCGACGGTGACGACCCCGACCAGCTCACTGTCCTCGCTGATGATCGGCACCTGGGCGCCGATCGCCTCCCGGTCCCCGAAGGCCAGGTCACCGGTCCAGG
>DATCYH010000673.1:0-2677 GCA_036570405.1 Nocardioides sp. | reverse complement strand
ACCGCAGAAGATGATCATGTAGGACCACAGGTTGCGGGTCAGGTTGGCCGCCGCGTTGGCCTTCAGTGTCGACTTCCACTGCTTTCCGGAGAGGGCCGGATAGACAACGTAGTCCTTGAGGATCTGGTTGCGACCCTTGCGCAGGATCTGACGGAGCTGTCGCTTCATCTCCTTCGGGTCCTTCTCGAGCTTGCGGATCCGCTCGATGTCCAGGTCGTGCAGCGCGACACCCCACTGGAAGAGCCCGGCCAGCAGGGCGTTGTAGACCGGCTGCCCGAGGTGGACCGGGTGCCACTTCTGCTCGCGCGCCATCCGCAGCACGCCGTAGCCGATGTCGTTGTCGTGCCCCAGCACGTTGGTGAACTGGTGGTGGATGTAGTTGTGCGAGTGCTTCCACTGCTCGGCGGGTTGGGCGGTGTCCCACTCCCAGTTGCTGGAGTGGATCTCCGGATCGTTCATCCAGTCCCACTGCCCGTGCATGACGTTGTGGCCGATCTCCATGTTCTCGAGGATCTTGGCCAGGCCGAGCATCGCCGTACCGGCGACCAGAGCGGGCCTGCCACCCTTCGCGTGTGCGCTGGCGAGCATCGCCCCGCGCCCAGCGGCGGCCAGCCCACGCTGGACCCGGATCAAGCGGTTGATGTACGCCGCATCCGCGGCGCTGCGTGATTCCTCGACCTCGGCACGGATCGCGTCGAGCTCTCGCCCGAGCTGCTCCACGTCCTCTGCGGTGAGGTGGGTGTATTCCTTGACGTCAGAGATGGCCATTTCTGCCTGCCTTTCGTGGTTCGAGCCTCAGATGTCGAACGTGCAGTCGCCGACCGCGGCGGTGATGCAGGTCTGTACCGGCTCGTTCGGTTGACCGAACTCGTCACCGCTGCGCAGGTCGCGGACCGTGCCGGAGACCAAGGTGAGGGTGCAGGTGTGGCAGATGCCCATCCGGCACCCGAACGGCATCCCGACGCCGACTTCCTCACCTGCCTCCAAGATGGTGGTCGCACCGTCGGCATCCACCTGCTTGCCGGAGTTGCGGAAGGTGAGCGTGCCGCCCTCTCCCCCGGCTCCCCCGAGCTCGAGGGTGAACCGTTCCAGGTGGAGCTGGTCCTCGAGCCCGGCCGCCTCGAAGTGCCCGGAGATCGCGTCGAGCATCGGCGAAGGACCGCAGGCCCAGGTCTCCCGCTCACGCCAGTCGGAGCAGATCGCGTCGAGCTCGCCGAGATCGAGGATGCCGTCGGTGTCGGTGTGCAGCTGATGGAGCGTGAAGCCCTCGTGCTTCTTCTCGAGCGCGAGGAGCTCGTCGCGGAAGATCATCCGGTCCGGCGTCGGCGACGAGTAGTGCATCACCACGTCGGGCATGGTTCCACGCCGGTCGAGCGTGCGCAGCATGGACATCACCGGGGTGACGCCGCTGCCGCCGACGAGGAAGAGCATCCGCGCCGGCGGGGGGTCCGGCAGCGTGAAGTCCCCCTCGGGCGCCGCCAGGCGGACGATGGTCCCGGGCGTGAGGCCATTGACCAAGTGCGAGGAGAGCAGGCCCTCGGGCATCGCCCGAATCGTGATGGCGATCGTGCGGCCGCGGCGCTTAGTGGGCGAGCTCACCGAATAGGAACGCCACTGGAACTTGCCGTCCACCGGGACCCCGATCCCGATGTACTGGCCCGGCCGGTGGCTCCAGCGCCAACCCCAGCCAGGCTTGATCACCAGGGTGGCGGCGTCCTCGGTCTCCTTGACCACCTTCTCCACCCGTCCCCGCAGTTCACGCGAGGTCCACAACGGATTGATCAGGCGCAGGTAGTCGTCGGGGTGCAACGGGGTGGTCAGCTTGGACCCCGCCTTGCGGACGCGGTCCCACGAGATCGTTGCGGCAGTCATACGCTCCCCTGTCGTTCGGCGTTCGTCTATTCAGTGAACACATGTTGACTGACTAGGTCAAGAGCCGATCCGCTCCGTGAAAGCGTGCTGCTCAGCCCTCCTGCCGGGCACCGCCCCGGAGCCGCTCGAGACCCGACATGCCGTGATAGATCACCAGCACGGCAGCCGTGCCGAGTGCGATGCCGCCGAGGTCCAGGTCACCGAAACTGAGCACCCCGTTGCCGATGCCCATCGCGATGATCAGGGCCACGGCCACGGAGTAGAGGTTCTTCTGGACGCCGAAGTCGACCCGGTTGTCGATCCACATCCGGACCCCGATCAGGCCGATGATGCCGTAGAGCGCCAGCGTCACGCCGCCGATCACACCGACGGGGATGGTGTGCAGCAGGGCACCGAACTTCGGCGAGAGCGAGAGCAGGATGGCCACGATGCCGGCCACCCAGTAGGCCGCGGTCGAGAAGACCCTGGTGGCGGTCATCACCCCGATGTTCTCGCCGTACGTCGTGGTGGCCGAGCCTCCACCGATGCCTGCGATCACGGTCGCCGCGCCATCGGCGAAGAGAGCACGACCGGTCTCGTCGTTGATCGAGTCATCCCCGACCAGGTGCGCCACGCTGCGCACGTGCCCGACGTTCTCTGCGACGAGGACGAATACCACCGGCAGGAACATCGGCAGGACGGACCAGTCGACCGAGGGGGTGGTCAGCTCGGGCAGCCCCACCCACGCGGCCTTGTCGACGTCGGCGAAGTCCACCATGTCCTTGCCGAGCGCGACCAGATATCCGACGACGAACCCGACCAGGAT
>DATCYH010000672.1:0-3952 GCA_036570405.1 Nocardioides sp. | reverse complement strand
CCTGCGCGTGTCCCCGAAGCCGGAGACATAGGCGTTCAGCGTCGTCGTACGCCGTGATGCGTCGGCAATCAGCACGTCGTCGACCGCCACGCCCTCATCGTCGGCCAGGGCCAGGATCTGCGAACGAGTGTCACCGTCCGGCATCGATGAGAAGTCATTGAAGAGCGGCTCGACCAGCACCGGATAGACATAGGACCCAGCGAGCACGAGGCCGGCGCAGGCTCCGCCTGCGATCGCCGGCCACCAGGTTTGCCAGCGTCGCGCACATCCGACCAGGACCAGCAGCGCGATCGAGGTGACCGCGAGCCCCAGTAGATAGTTCTTGGCCAGATCGACAGCCCAGTCGGTCAGGGTCTGCTCAGTCAGCCCGTAGTCCACCCGCCGCTGACGGAACGCCAACGAGAGCGGCAACGTCGCGACCTGACCGATCAGCAGGATGACGGCGCTGAGTCCGATCACCTGCAGCGGCCACTTCGACGTGCGTCCACCGAGCAGCCTGGCGCCGCGCGAGGTGAACCCCAGCCAGCAGGCGACCGCCGCCGAGACCAGCAGCGACGACCAGCTCAGGACCCGGCTCCACCTCGCGTAGGCCTCTCCCCTGTTGATCTGCTCCGCGGTGAAGACATCACTCGCCCTGGCCGGCTCCGGCCACCCGCCGGGAGCCGGATCCCACGGCACCAGGGCGAATGCGAGCGCGCCGAACCCGACGGCTCCGCACAGAGTCATGGCCAGGCAGACCTTGCGGTGCAAGGTCATCTCGCCAGCTCCTCGAGCTCGGTGCGCCACAGATCGACGAGTTCGACCTCGCTCAGCCCGAAGTGATCCTCCAGCGCGTCCGCGAGCGAGGTGCCGCCCGAGACGTCGTCGTACAGGGCAACCAGTGCGTCTTCAGACCCGACCTCCACGAGCACCCGGCACACCAGCCAGGCTGACTCATAGGCAGCACCGAGATGAGTGGTCCGTGTGTCGAACTCGTTCCTCCCGGGCAGGGCCTTGGGCGCACCGTCGGCGCGCACCTGTTTGATGATCTGTCCTGCCGACGTGGCGACGGGGACGGCCACGTCGCGCAACGCCACATAGTCGGCGAAACCCTCGAGCAACCAGAGCGGGACGCCCGAGGTGATGGCTGCCCCCGTCACGACATGGACGGCCTCGTGGCTCATCACCACCTGCGCTCCCTGCGGCTTGAGCCCCGCCCACATCTGGGGGTTCACGAAGACGTGCACCGGGGCGCTCGGCGACAGCGAGCCGTCAACGGTGGTGGTGACCGCGGCGATGTTGGCGTAGTCGCCAGGCGACGCGTCCAGCATTGCGTCGAGTTGCGCGGCCGAGTCGGGCACCTCCACCACGAGCTTCTGCTCGGCGTCGGGGAGCATCCGACCCGCGACAGCCACGGCTTCTCGTGCCTGACTCGGATATCGGCCCACCGAATCGGCAGCCACCAGCACCAAGGCTTCGTCGGTCCGGTCAACAGCGAGATCAGTGAGAAGCCAGAGCGGCGTACGCCGTTCTCCCCCACCGAATGCGACCACCCGGGCGGTCTCGTCGTCGGCGTCGAAGACGACTGTGATCTCGGCGTGGGCCGGGGCCGGGTCGAAGCCGTCGAAGCGCCACGTCGCATCGACCGCGGCGGCCCATCGCCCTTCGGGAAGCGACGCGGACAGCCCTCTGTCCTCGTCGACATAGCGCAGGGTGAAGTCCGTGACCTCGAGATCGGAGGCGTTGTCCGCCAGACGGCTCGCCACGTCCGGGGTGCTGGCCCCACGCAGCGCGTCCCGGTCATCGGTCTCGACCCCGGTGACGACACGGGACAGCGCGGCTGCTGCCAGGTCCTGACGCGCGCTGGGTGAATGCAGGACGGGAGCCTTGCCGGGCTCGTCGCCGGACAACACCACGACCAGCGTGGCAGCCACGACGGCGGCAAGCAGAAGACCGACCGCCCACCAGAGTGGACGGCCGGTCTTCGAGGCGATTGTGTTCAGCTTGATCAGCCGGGTCGGACTGCGCCGCTGATCGGCATCGAGGACACCGGAGCGTAGGCGACACCGGTGCGCGGGTTGGCCGCGTGCACGATCTGACCGTTTCCGATGTAGATCCCGACGTGGCTGACCGGGCTGTAGTAGAAGACCAGGTCGCCGGGCTGGAGCTGGCTGATGGAAACGGGCGTGCCGGAGCCCATCTGTGCCTGCGAGGAGTGCGGGAGGCTCACGCCGGCCTGGGCCCAAGCCATCATGGTCAGTCCGGAGCAGTCGAACGAGCTGGGGCCGGTGCCGCCGTGGACATAGCCCTTGCCGACCTGGGCGATGGCGTAGTTGATCGCATCCGAGGCGCGGCCCGAGGCCTTCACGGTGGCGGGGACGCGCGCGCTGGTGCGCGACGTGGAGGTGTTGCTGCTGGTGCCCTCGTTCCCGCTAGCCGCGACCTCGGCCCGCTCAGCAGCGGTCAGCTTGGACAGGAGCTGCTCGGCCTTCTCGAGCTTGGAGTCGGCGGCGGCCTTCTCCTCGGAGAGGGTCTTCTGGGTCGAGGCGAGTTCCTTGGCACGCTCCTGCGTGGCTTCACGACGGATCTCCAGGGCCCGCACCTCGCGGGTGTAGCTGTCGAGCTTCTGCGACTGCACGTCGTTGTAGGCCGACAGCGTCGTCAGGTCCTCGAGGAACGCGTCGGGGTCTTGGGAGAGGACCAGCTTGCCGGTGGTGGAGATGCTCTGGCCCTCGTACTGGGCGGCAATGGAGTCGGAGACCGCCCCGGTGAGCCCTTCCACCTTCTTCTGCTGTGCCTTCTCGTCCGCCTTCAGGGCGTCGAGGTCGGCCTTCAGGTCATCGAGTTTGAGCTTGGCGTCGTTGTGACGCTCAGAGGCGACCTCGGCCTGGTGATAGAGCTTGTCGACGTTCTTGCGGACGGTCTCGACGTCCGGCTCCGCGCTGCTGGGAGCAGCTGGCATGAGACTGATGGCAATGATGGCCGTGGTGCTGGCCAGCGCCGCAACGGCGCGCTTCCGTCCGTGGTGCATTGAGCGGACGTACTCCCTCTTTGTCCAACGCCTACCAGGTGAGCTGTCGGGTTCGGGCCCAAAGATGGCCCTACGCGTGCTCCACGGGATTTCCGCCTTGCACGCGATTCACCCCAGGGGTGTGTGGTTCCCCGGCTTCACAACCGAAAGACTTCCCCGCCCACGGCTGCAAACTCGGCGCGGTGCCCGAGCCGGTCCGGTATGACCAACTGGTACGGGCACCAAGGCATCAGGTTAGTCGCGGCAACACCCCCCGGCAAACCCTTGCGGCCCATGTCGTGGACAACGTCGAGAAAGTTCACGTGGTACAGGTCACATCAGGCGGATTCAACCTCCGGGCCGGCGAGCGGAGTCACCATCCGCAGGGGTGGAACCAGGCCGGACTCGGCGAGCACGTCCAGCGCGCGACACTCGTCATCGTCGAACGCAAGCTCGGGCGGCGGCCCCAGCAGGACGGTCACGACGCAGTCGTGGCAGGCCAGGCCGCGCACTTCACAGGTGTCACAGTCAATTCGCAGGGTCATGGCACGGACTGTGACAGAAGGGACTGACAATGCCCTCCGATCACCGGGCGAGCAGGCCGATCAGGGCCGCTGACCACATTGCCCGCGCGCCGGCACGACGTACGTCGTTGACGATTTCCTGGTCGGTGCTCACCACGACCACGACCCGCCCCTGGGGCTCGGCGTCGACCAGATCTCGGATCACGTCGTCGGCGATCACGCCCTCGGGACTGAACAGGACCTTCACCCCTCGGGGAGCGTTGGCGATCCCGCGAGTCGTCTGCGAGGCGGCGTCGAAGACCACCGTCGTCTCTGCGCCGGTGCGGGCCACGAGCGGACCGAGCCCGTTGAGCAGCCTGATCCGCTGCGCCTCCAGGGTGGAGTCGGGCCACGCGGTCTTGCTCACGTTGTAACCGTCGATGATCAGCCGAGCGCGTGG
>DATCYH010000671.1:0-1577 GCA_036570405.1 Nocardioides sp. | reverse complement strand
TCGTGGGGCTCTATGCGGTCTCCGCCAACGCCGGCGAGGCGACGTACCTCATCTCCGACCTGGCCTCCCTCGACATCGACAAGGAGACCGGTCGCTGGCTGTTCCTCGGCTTCTTCATCGCCTTCGCGATCAAGGCGCCGCTCTTCCCGGTGCACACCTGGCTGCCGGACACCACTGCCGCGGCCACCCCCGGCACGTCCGTCCTGCTGATCTGCGTGCTCGACAAGATCGGCACCTACGGCATGCTGCGGTTCTGCCTGGGCATGTTCCCGGAGGCCTCGCAGTGGGCCACGCCCGTGGTGATCGTGCTGGCCTTGATCAGCATCATCTATGGAGCCCTGCTGGCCATCGGCCAGGACGACATGCTCCGCCTGATCGGCCTGACCTCGCTGTCGCACTTCGGCTTCATCGTGCTCGGCATCTTCGTGATGAACAGCCAGGGCATGTCCGGCGCGACGTTCTACATGTTCAACCACGGCGTCGCGACGGCGATCCTGTTCCTGGTCGCCGGTTATCTGATCCGTCGTCGCGGATCGACGTTGATCAGCGACCACGGGGGAGTGGAGAAGAAGGCCCCGATCCTGGCCGGCCTCTTCCTGATCGGTGGCCTCGGCACGCTGGGCCTGCCCGGCCTGTCGCCGTTCGTCTCGGAGTTCCTGGTCCTGGTCGGCGGGTTCGCCCACCACTGGGTCGTCGGCGCCTTCGCGGTGACCGGCATCGTGCTCGCCGCGATCTACGTGCTCTGGATGTACCAGAAGATCATGACCGGCCCGACGCACCCGCAGGTGGAGACCTTCACCGACGTCAGTCCCCGTGAGGTCGGCGCGATCGCGCCGCTGGTGCTGGTGATGGTGCTCTTCGGCTTCTATCCGCAACCGCTGCTCGACGTGATCAATCCCGCCGTCGCGGCAACCATGGACTACGTCGGGACGGCGGATGAACCGCCCACCGTGCCGAGCGTCGACACCGAAGGGGGCGAGCGCTGATGGAATTCGTGAAGCCCGTCATCGAGTACGCCGAGCTCTCGCCGTTGCTGATCGTCTTCGGCGTCGCTTGCCTGGGCGTCCTCGTCGAGGCGTTCGTCCCGCGTGGTGGTCGCTATTTGACCCAGGTGAGCCTCGGCCTCGTCGGCACCCTGGCCGCGCTCGGCGCGGTCATCTGGGTGGGGATCGATCTCGAGGAGCACGGGTCAGCCCGTGGCCTGGTGGCTGCGGAAGGCGCCCTGGCCGTCGACGGACCGGCGATCTTCCTGTGGGGCCTGCTGCTGGTGGTCGCCGTTGCCGGTGTCCTGCTCTTCGCCGAGCGTCGCCTCGAGGGTGGGGTCTCGGCGTTCGCCGGCCAGGCCGCAGCGCTGCCCGGCACGGAGGCAGAGCGCGAGGCATCGACGCAGGGACTGGACCACACCGAGGTCTTCCCGCTGATGATGTTCGCCCTCGGCGGGATGATGATCTTCACCTCGGCCAACGACCTGCTCACCTTCTTCGTCGGGCTCGAGGTCCTCGCCCTGCCGCTCTACCTGCTCTCGGGGCTGGCCCGGCGTCGCCGCCTGCTCAGCCAGGAAGCGGCACTGAAGTACT
>DATCYH010000670.1:0-1960 GCA_036570405.1 Nocardioides sp. | reverse complement strand
AACCGGGCATGACGATGTCGGTAAACAGCAGCCTTACCTCCCTGGCTTGCTCCAGAGCGTCAAGCGCTGCGGTCGCAGTAGCCGCCTCGAGCACGCGGTAGCCGAGCTCGCGCAATGTCGTCGCCGTGACACGCCGCACTGGCTCCTCGTCCTCGACGACGAGCACCACCTCGCCGCCGCCGACGACCGGAAGCTCGGCCGATCGCCCTTCCTCCGTACTGCCGGCAGAAGAACAGGCGTTGCTGTCTTGACGCGGCAGGTAAATGCGCACGGTCGTCCCTTTGCCGGGACTGCTCTCGATCGCAAGGTCGCCGCCCAACCGCTTGGTGAAGTCGTGAATAGTGCTGAGGCCGAGGCCCGTTCCCTTGCCTGCCCCCTTGGTCGTGAAGAAAGCATCGCGCGCCCGCTCCAGGACGTCGCTTGTCATGCCGGCGCCTGTATCTGCCACCTCGAGCACCACGTAATCCCCATCGGCCAGTTCTCGAGCGATGACGGCCGCACCGCTGCCACTCCGTACGTTGGCTGTGCGGATCGAGACTGTGCCGCCGTCGGGCATGGCGTCGCGGGCGTTGACGAGCAGGTTGAGCAGCGCCGATTCGATCTGGTCGGCGTCGCTGTAGATCTGCCAAAGGTCGACCTGCAGCTTCTTTTTGATCTCGATGCGCTCGCCTAGCGTGCGCGTGACCAGGTCGGACAGGTGACTGATGAGGGCATTGAGGTCGAGGGGGCGCAGCGGGCGGCCCTCTTGCCGGGCCAAGCCGAGCAGCCGCTGCGTGATGTCGCGGCAGTGCAGCGCGCCCTGAAGCGCGTGGTCGACGCGACGGGCGGCCCGTATATCGAGCCCCTCCGTGCGTTGCAGGCGATCGAGGTTGCCGATGACCACGGTCAGCATGTTGTTGAAGTCATGCGCGATGCCACCGGTCAGCTTGCCGATCGCATCGATCTTCTGCGCGTGCAGAAGCTGCTGCTGGAGCATGCGCCGGCTGTGCACGTCGAACATGGTGCCGAAGATGCGTGACGGCCCGCCGTCCTCGCCCGCCACCACCAGACCCTGGTCGAGGAAGTAACGATAGGTGTCATCGCCGCAGCGCCAGCGGTACTCGGCTGAGTAGGCGCCATCTGTCTCCCGCTTGGCCAGCGCTCCCCTCGCGGTCTCCCAGTCTTCCGGGTGCACGCGCTCGCTCCAGAGGCTGACGTCCTTCTCGAAGTCGGCCACCGTGAAGCCGAGCAGTCGCTTCACGCTGTCGTCGTGCAGGAAGCTGCGCACCGCGCCATGACCAGCAGTTTTCACCTCATAGACGGCGATCGGAAGCTGGCGGAATACCATGGCCTCGCGTCTCTCGGTCGAGCGCAACTGGCGTTCCGTCTTCATGTGGTCGTTGCGGATGCGGAAATTCTCCTCCAGCAGCAGCCGCTCCTGCTCCGCCTGCCGGTAGAGCTCGATGAAGACGCGGACCTTCGCCCGCAGCACGACAGGCTTGACCGGCTTGAAGACGTAGTCGACGCCCCCTTCCGAGTAGCCGCGAAAAACCTGCGCCTCGTCCTTGTCATAGGCGGTCAGGAAGATGATCGGTATGTGTCGCGATCGCTCGCGCTGGCGAATCAGGGCAGCCGTCTCGTAGCCATCCATTTGCGGCATCCGCACGTCCATGAGGATGGCGCAGAAGTCGCGCCGCAGCACCCTGCGCAAGGCATCGGCACCGGAGTCCGCAGCCACCACCTCGGCGCCGAGGTCGGACAGCAGACCGCACATGGCGGTGAGGTTGGACGAGTCGTCGTCGACGACCAGGACGGCCGGTCCGGCCATCCCGCCCGTAGCCCGCTCACCAACCCCGTCTGTCATCATCTCCGTCACCTCGGTGGCCCGTCCATTGCCCAGGATGGCCGTCGCTACTCTTCCGCCTCCTGCATGCGATGGAGCCAGGTGCGCATCTTCGACAGAAGCTGGTCGGGGTCGACC
>DATCYH010000669.1:0-3728 GCA_036570405.1 Nocardioides sp. | reverse complement strand
ACTGGGTCGAGACTCTGCGCCTGCTCATCGAGGCGATGGGTTGGTCCTTCGTCGCGTATTCGGTGCTGATCAACTCCAGCTTCCTCGTGCTCACCGTTCTGGCCGTGGCTGACTTCGTCGGCTATCGCCGACGGGTGGAGTTCGCGGCGTACGACGAGACCTTCGGGGAGCCGCTGGCCCGCGGTGTCACGGTGCTGATGCCGGCATACAACGAAGAGGCGACCATTGTTGAATCGGTACAGGCCATGCTGGCGATGCGTTACCCGGACTTCGAGATCGTCGTGATCGACGATGGTTCCAAGGATGCAACTATCGCGCGGATGATCGAGGCCTTCGATCTCATCGAGGCACCCCTGGTCGTCGACGACCTCGTGCACAGTGACAGCCAGGTGCTCACGACCTACCTCTCCCGCAAAGGCACCAACAACCTGGTCCTGGTCGCGAAGACCAATGGGGGCAAGGCAGATGCACTCAACGTCGGCATCAACATGGCCCGCAAGGAACTCGTGTGCATGGTCGACGCCGACTCGCTCCTCGACCCCGACTCGTTGCTGCACGTGTCGCGTCCCTTCGCCGACGATCCTGAGCGAGTGGTGGCCGCCGGCGGGGTGATCCGCATCGCCAACGGGTCGAAGGTCATCAACGGCCGAGTCACCCACGTCAGGATGCCTCGTCGTTGGCTGGCGCGGGTGCAGGTCGTGGAGTACCTGCGCGCCTTCATGATCGGCCGAGCAGGCTGGTCGGCCACCGGTGGCCTGCTGATCATCTCCGGCGCCTTCGGCATCTTCCGCAAGGACGTCCTGGTGCAGGTCGGTGGTCTGGCCACCGATTGCATCGGGGAGGACGCCGAACTGGTGGTCCGCATCTACCGGTGGATGGGTGACGAGAAGATCGACGGCCGCGTGGTCTTCGTCAGCGAGCCCGTCGCATGGACCGAAGCGCCTGAGGACCGTGCGGTGCTGGCCAAACAGAGGGCCAGATGGCACCGGGGGCTCGCGGAGATCCTCGGCCGACACCGGGGCATGCTGCTCCGAGGAAAGTACGGCGTGATCGGCCTGGTCACGATGCCCTGGTTCGTGATCTTCGAGTTGCTCGCGCCCTTCCTGGAGTTGTTCGGTGTGGCCTACTTCGTCGTGGTGATGGGCCTGCTGGGGATGGAACACCTCGACCTGCTCGGCGGTCGGGACCTGGTCGACATGTGGCTCGTGCTCCTGCTGCTCGCGGCCTCGGTGCTCTATGCCTTCCTCCTGACCCTGGTCGCTCTGCTCGCCGAAGAGGTGTCCTACCGTCGATATCGCGGTGCGGGTGACTTGCTACGAGCCGTCCGTGGCGCTCTGGAGGAGAACTTTGGCTACCGACAGTTGACCGCGTGGTGGCGGGCCAAGGGGGCGGTCGAAGCGGTTCGCAAGTCCTCACACGAGTGGGGCGACATGAAGCGTCAAGGGTTCGGGAGCGATCAATGAGGAACCGGGTGCCGACAGTCGGCGAGTTGTTGGCCAAGATGGTGATCCCGCTGATCCTGCTGATGCTGCTCCTGGGGCTCCTCGGGATCGTCGCTGTCTATCGCACGAACGAGGCGGTCGGGCGGGTCGTGGACAGTGTTGCTCCAGCCCAGACGGCCAACCACGCGTTTCTGCAGGTCGTCACCGATCAGGAGACCGGCGTCCGGGGGTGGGCGATGAACGGTGCCAACGCGGCTCTGGTTCCCTACCGTGCAGGGCAGGCGCTGCAGCCTCGGATCGTGGCCGAACTGCGCCAGTTCGCTGACCTCGACCCCGAGCTCGGACCTCTCATCGAGCGTCAGGACGAGCTGGCCAAGGAGTGGGTCAAGGTCTATGCGGAGCGGCGGTTCGCCGCCGGGCCGGGCACTGCGGGCTACGATCCCCAGCGCTTCCTGGACGGCAAGGCGCTGATCGACGAATTGCGTGAGGTCAACGCCAGGATTGACACGGTGCTGGGTGAGGAGGCAGTGGCCGCCCGCGAGCTCGGACAGAGGGCCTACCGGCGCGCCATCATTGCGGTGGTCGTCTTCACACTGCTCGCGGGGATCCTCGGTTGGATCCTGGTCAGGCGCCTGCGGCGGGACGTCCAGGACCCGCTCAAGGACTTGGAACGGACCGTGGCCCGCTTGGCCGCCGGTGATGCCGGAGCCCGGGCAGAACTGGGCGGGCCTCGCGAAGTGTCGGCCGTTGCGGCTGCGGTCAACCGGATGGCAGAGGAGAATGAGCGAGCCCAGATGGTCGAGGAGGCGACACACGCGCGCCTGCTCGACCTCGACCAGGCCAAGACGGACTTCGTCTCCAATGTGTCCCATGAGTTGCGCACCCCGCTGACCAGCATTCAGGGATACCTCGAACTGCTTCAAGACGAGTACGACGAGGTGCCGGGAGCCGATCGCAAGTGGGAGGTGGTCAATCGCAACGTCAAACGTCTCGGGGTGCTGATCGAGGACCTGCTGACACTGGCAAACATGGAGAGCCGACACACCACGTTGACCGAGGTCGACCTCGCCATCGTCGTCGAGGAGGTGGTGGTGGACCTGCGCATCGCCGCCGCCAACAAGGGGGTGACCATCTCCGTCGACCTCCCCGCCCGGGCACCTTTCGTCCTCGCGGACAAGACCCAACTGCTCCGGGCCCTGCTCAACATCGTCACCAATGCCGTCAAATTCTCTCGTCCCGAAGGCAGGGTCGACATCCGGCTCCGCAAGGAGGGTGATGAGGCAGTTCTGACCGTCCGTGACAGCGGCATCGGTATCCCGGCCTCTGAGCTCGCCAATCTGGGAAGTCGCTTCTTCCGTGCCTCCAACGCTGTCCAGATGGAGATCAGCGGAACCGGTCTCGGCGTACGCATGGTGCAGACGATCATCGAGAAGCACGGAGGCAACGTCACCTTCGACTCGGCGGAGGACGAGTTCACGCTCGTGACCGTCCGGTTGCCGATGCGTCACCAGGCCGTGTGGCACGGTGACGAGGCTGGTCACGACGAGACCGGGGGCACGCCCGAAGTGGAACCGAGGGAACAAGTCTGACCTGTGCGGCGTTCAAGGGGGTCGTGACCATGACCTCGCGCGCAGCCACCGGACCCCGGTCCACGACCCGACGCGCGGGCACCGCGCAGATCGTGCTGGTGCTCGGTGCACTGATCGCACTCGGCCCGCTGAGCATCGACATGTATCTCCCGGCGTTCCCGGGGATCGCGGAGGAGTTCTCCAGCAATGAGGCGAGTGTCCAGCTGACCCTGACCGGGATGTTGCTCGGGCTGGCCACCGGACAACTGATCATCGGTCCACTCTCGGACGCGTTCGGTCGCAAGCGACCGCTTCTCACCGGTCTCGCAGTGCACGCCCTGGCGTCCATGCTGTGTTTGTTCGCGCCATCGATCGAGATGCTGGCCGGTGTCCGTCTGCTCCAGGGGTTCGCCGGTGCAGCGGTGAGTGTCACGGCAATGGCGATGGTCCGCGACCAGTTCGAGGGAATCGCTGTCGCGCGGATCATGTCCCGCCTGATGCTGGTCATGGGCGCTGCCCCGATGCTGGCCCCGACGCTGGGCAGCCAGGTGCTGCGTTGGTCGGACTGGCGGGGCATCTTCGGTGTGCTCGCGGCTGCGGCCGTGGCGCTCGTCGTACTCGCCGTGTTCGCCTTGCGCGAGACGCTTCCGCCCGAGCGGCGTCGGCCCGCCCGGATCGGCGCCAGCATCAGCACCTATCGGTCCTTGCTCCGCGATCG
>DATCYH010000668.1:0-2448 GCA_036570405.1 Nocardioides sp. | reverse complement strand
GGGCTGGTCGCCCACGAGTGCATCCTCGACCTGCGCGGGCTCACCAAGGAGACCGGCGTCACCGTCGACGACGTGGCCAAGCGGCTCGTCGACTACGGCTTCCATGCGCCGACGATGTCGTTCCCCGTCGCCGGCCCGCTGATGGTCGAGCCGACCGAGTCCGAGGACCTGGCCGAGATCGATCGCTTCATCGAGGCGATGATCGCGATCCGCAAGGAGATCGACCAGGTCAGCGCGGGGACGTGGACTCCCGAGGACTCCCCGCTGCGCGGCGCCCCGCACACGTCGACCGCGCTGGTCGGCGAGTGGGACCGGAGCTACTCCCGAGAGCTGGCCGTATTCCCGACCGGCCCGGACCCTGACAAGTACTGGCCCGTCGTCGCCCGGATCGACCAGGCCTACGGCGATCGCAACCTGGTCTGCTCCTGCCCGCCGCCGGAGGCCTTCGAGTGAGTCTGCCGGTACAACCGGTTGCGCCGGTGACGGCGCGGCGCCTGCTGGCCGTACTGGCGCGGGCCCAGGTCGAGGGGCGGGTTCCCTCGGTGGTGGCGGGCGTCATCCGCGACGGAAGCCTGGTCTGGCACGGCGGGTACGGCGATGTGCCCGGCGACCCGCTCGACGTGCAGTACAAGATCGGCTCGATCACCAAGACGATGACCGCGGTCCTGGTGCTGCAGCTGGTCCGGGACGGGCAGGTCGCCCTGGCCGAGTCGATCGGCGAGGTCCTCGGTGACATCGGTCATGGCGACCGCACCGTGCGCAGCCTGCTCGCGCACAACTCGGGCATGCAGGCCGAACCCGCAGGCCCGTGGTGGGAACGCTCGACCGGGGGCACCTTCGCCGAGCTGGCAGGTGCCAATGCCGGAACGTCAGCACCACTCCCGGTGGGGGAGCAGTTCCACTACTCGAACCTCGCCTACGGCCTGCTCGGGATGACTCGCACCACCTACCAGGCCGTGGCGCCGCACGCCCAGGGCTCGAGCGTGCATGCCTTCTCCAACGAGGTCAGCGCCGAGCCGCATCCCGACACCCGCGCGATGGCTCCGGCCGGCCAGCTGTGGAGCACGGTCGCCGACCTCATGACGTACGCCGCGTTCCTGCTCGAGGGTCATCGCGACGTCTTGGCCAAGGAGCACCTCGAGCGGGCATACATTCCCCAGTCCGGGGCCCTCGGAACCGGTCTGGACTACAGCCACGGATTGGGCTTCCAGATGTTCCGCGGCGGCTCCGGCACCCTGGTCGGCCACACCGGGTCGATGCCGGGCTTCGTGGCCACCTGCTTCATCGATCGCGCCCGACTTACGGGTGTGGTGGCGTTCGGCAACTCGATGAGCGGATTCCCGGCAGTGGGGCTGGCCTCCGGTCTGCTCGAAGAGCTGGAATCCTCGGAACCAACCCTGCCCCCGCCGTGGCGGCCGTCGTCGCCGCCACCCAACCTGGTCCGCAACGATGACGGCACGGTCAACCACCTCGACCTGTCCACCTTCATCTTCACCAGGACGCCCTACGATCCCGCTGCCCCGATTCCCGGAGGTGTGCCGCAATGACGGAGCTCGCCGACTTCTACCTGCCGTTCCAGCTGCACGTCACTGCCGGGCCGCTCGAGCTCAGTCCGGTCACCGATGAGGACATCCCCGGACTGATCGACCTCGCCCTGGACGGCATCCATCCCGAGGACGAGATGCCGTTCTACTACCCGTGGACCAAGGCTGCCCCGGACACGCTCGGTCGCAACATGGCGCAGTTCTACTGGAAGGCGCGCCAGGAGTTCTCGCCGGGTGAGTGGACGCTCAACCTGGCGGTGCGCCATGAGGGCGAACTGGTCGGCTGCCAGGACTTCCAGACCAACCGGTTCCACGTCACGCTCACGGGGGAGACCGGCTCCTGGCTGGCCGCGCGCCACCAGGGCAAGGGGATCGGCACCGCGATGCGCCAAGCCATCTGCGCCCTTGCGTTCGACCACTTCGGTGCCACCGAGGTCACCTCCGGTGCCTTCCTGGACAACCCCAGGTCGCAGCGGGTCAGTGAGAAGGTCGGCTATCGGCCCAACGGGACGCACCGTCGCCAGCGTCGCCTGGGCGAGCTGGCCACGGTGCAGTCCTTCCGCCTCGAGCCGGAGTGGCTCGTGCGCGGGGAGCCACTGGTCGTGGAGGGCCTGGAACCGATGGCCGACTGGTTGCTGTTCCCGCGGAAGTGAGCCTTCCCGGCGAGCTGTGATCAGGCCTTGGTCAGCACGCAGTCGGCAAGGACGGGCGCGCCGTTGCGCTGCTCGTTGTCACTGACGATCGTGGCGCTGACGAGCACTCGGTCGCCCTCGTCCCAGGCCTGCACCCGGATCGTCTCCGAGCAGAACACGACCCCGGCGAACCGGGCACTGAAGCCACCCACGCGGGCGGTGTCCGCATCGAGCAGCAGGTCGGTGACCTCACGCAGGACGATGCCGTAGGA
>DATCYH010000667.1:0-5763 GCA_036570405.1 Nocardioides sp. | reverse complement strand
GGCCCGCGTACCTGCTGAGATCGAGGCCAGCGAGCTGTCGCAGACGCTCGGTCTCGGGGTGGGCGTAGGCAAGAACAGTCGCCTCGCGAGCGTGCTGGACCGCGTAGTCCGCTATGGGCTCGCGGAGCCAGCGAGGGAGGGCGTGGGCCTCGACGTCTATCGCCAGGTCGGTCCACTCAGTCCCCGCCAGCTCAGCCGGCTGCCCGAATGGACCCGTGACACCCACGAGCGGCTCTTCGGCGCTCATCTCGAGCAGGTCGATGACGTGGCGCGTCATCAGGCGGACGTCGCGTCGATCACCGCCCGATTCGATCGTCTCCAAGTCGGCGCCGGACGAGTCTCGACTCAGCCCGGGCAGGCCCTCGGGCGATGACCCTCACACGCCAGCAAGGCTTCACCGGAACAGCGCCGTCGCCGGCGACTCTCGTCGGTGCTGAACAGCTGGTCCGGCGCGCACACACTTGCAGGTTCCCCTGCGGGGAACCTGCGCCACCTCCCGCTGGCGTTGTCTGGTGAGGTTCACCGTCACCCCGCTGGGAGGCGGAAGGGCCGACACGGCCCGCGTCGTGGATTCGATCGTCCGCTACCTCCAACCTCCGTCCCAGGCCGCTGGATCCAGGCCGGCGCCTCCCGGTGTCGGCGGCGCAGAGCGCTACTACGCCGATCGAGGTGAGGAGGCTGGCCGCTGGCTCGGCACAGCGGCCCATGACTCGGGCCTCGTGGGCACCGTGCAACGAGGTGACTTAGCGGCCGTGCTGGCCGGCCGCGATCCGCACACCGATGAGCGGCTCATCACCGCCCAGGGCTCGGCTGGACGCAGGCCGACGCTGGGCGCTGGCGCCCACACGCGCGTCGGCGCTGACGGCGAACAGCTCTACGGCATCGCTGACACCGCTGCGGCGCTCGGTCTCTCGCATAGCGAAGTCGATCGGATGCTCGACGTCGGCACGGCTCTCGCGCTGCACGCAGCACTCTCGTCCGGCTCGGGCCCGGGCCAGCCGGAAGCGACGGGAGGGGGTCTCACAGAGCCGCGAGGGGATGACGACCGGCAGTCGGAGCATCCCGTTGGACCTCCCGTTGGACCTCCCGTTGCACCTCCCGGTGGCGCTGTGACCAGGCTGTTCGCGCAGCCAGCGGGCTCCTACATCGTTCCCCTCATCGAAGGCGATGGCGCCCGCTGGGTTCGAGCCAGCGAGCTGGTCCGGTGTGCCCAGGCACGAGACGCAGGCATCGCTCCCCACGACCTTCGAGCGCTCGGCGACCCTGACGACCAGCTCACGATTTCCGAAGCTGCGCGCCTCGCCGGCGTCACAAGCCGCTACCTGCGCGGCCTCGCCCACCACCACCACAAGTACCGCGATGAGATCGAACGATCGGTTGCCGCCGGACGGCACCCTCGGCGGGCCTTCCTAGCCGCGCACCGAGGTACCAAGGGCCAATGGTTGGTGACCCGGGAGCACCTCGCCGGGTTCCTCGAGCGTCGTCGACCACCCGCTGTGCGCGTCGGATACGACCTCACCTTGACCACCGAGAAGTCCCTCGGTGTGCTCGCCCTGCTCGGCGACGCCCCGGCCCGAGACGCTGTTCTCGACTCGATTCAGGCCGGGAACGACTGGGCGCTCGGGTGGCTCGAAGAACAAGCCGCGACCGGCCGCGTCGAGGGCCGCCAGGTCAAAGGGGACGGATGGATGGTCGCGTCCTTCCGACACCTCACATCCCGCGCGCTCGACCCGTTCCCACATCACCACAACGTGATCGCCAACACAGTGCGTCTCTCTGACGGAAGCCACCGCGCCCTCGATGCCCGAGGCCTCTACCAACACGCGCAGGCAGCCTCGGCGCTCGCCACTGCCGAGATGCGCCATCATCTGACCCGGCATCTGGGGATCCGTTGGCGGCCCAGCCGAAAGGCGGGATGGGAGACCGATGGGATCACGAACAGCGTCGTCGGCGAGTTCTCCAAGCGCCGGAACGAGATCGACGACGCTCTGCGCGAGCTCGAAGCCGAGATCGGACGTGGCGCGCACCCCATCGAGATCGACCACATCGTGCTGCGCTCCCGACCCGCCAAGAACCACACCCCCGCCGCTGACCTGATCGCCTCCTGGCGCGAACGAGCGGCCGCTCATGGGCTCACCGCCGACGCTCTCGCTTCCCTCACCGGCCACGAACAACCCGAGCAGCATGTCGATGTCCAAGCGCTGTTCGCTTCGCTCGCTGAGCCCGAGGGCATCTGCTCCGGTGGATCGGTGTTCTCACGATCCGATGCGGTCGTCGCCATGGCCAACCACCCCGTTCCCGCTCCGAGCGGTGCCGAGCGTGCTGCGCAGCCGTTGCTGTGCGGAGCGGCGCGCGTCCTCGAGCTGAGCGACCAGTTCCTCGCCTCCGGCCACGTCGTCGCGCTCACTGAAGGGGACGAGCAGCTGTTCACCACCGTGGAGATGCTCGGCGTGCAGGACCGCATCGGTGCCCGGTTCATCAAGGGACTTCACCAAGGCGCGCACCTCGTCGCCGACGCCGACATCGACGCCGCGCTCGAACACCACGGCCACCTCACAGCCGAGCAGCGACGGCTGGTGGCCGAGTGGTGCCAACGCGGACATCGGTTCCAAGCGGCGATCGGTCGGGCGGGCGCGGGCAAGACCACAACGGTCGCTGCGTGTGCCGATGCGTGGGCGGCTGCGGGGTATCGAGTGGTCGGCGCGGCAGTGAAGGGCGAAGCCACCCGCACGCTCGCAGCGGCGACCGGCATCGAGTGCGAGACCGTCGCGTGGTACCTGGCCCACACGGACCCCCAGAACCTCCCGGTCGACTCCCGCACCATCCTCGTCGTCGATGAGGCGTCGACGCTGTGCGATCGAGACCTCGACACGCTCATGGACATGGCGGCGTCGACCGGGGCCAGCGTCCGCCTAATCGGTGACCCCGCTCAGCACGGCGCCATTGCCGCCGGGGGCATGTTCCGAGTGCTCTGCGAACGACATCCACGCCACACCCCAGAGCTGACCACCACCCATCGGCTCCAGGACGCTCACGACCGCGCGGCTGCCCAAGCACTGCGGGACGGGCGCATCGACGAAGCGTTCGACGAGCTCGCTGCCGCCGGGCACCTCCACGTCGTCGGCGACGACCTCACCATGTACCGCCACGTCCTCGCCCGTTGGTGGAACGCTCACCGAGAGGGACACGACCACCCCATGGTCGACCGACGCAACAGCACCCGTCGTCAGCTCAACCGCCTAGCCCACCTCCTCCGCCACGTGAACGGCGAGCTCGGCAAGGATGAGATCGACGCGAGCGAAGGACGATCCTTCGCAGTCGGCGACCGCATCACCGCCCGCGTCCCGGGCCGAGACCTGCACGTCGAAGGCGACCGCCGCGCATACGTCCGCAACGGAGCGCTCGGAACGATCGTCGCCGTCAGCCAGGACGGACGGAGCGGTGCCGGTGACATCCTCACCGTCGACTTCGACGGGACCGGCCAGATCGACATCCCCCGTAGCTTCTTCGACCGCCACCGGACCCCAGGCGGACGTAGCGAGGTTGGCATCGACCATGCCTACGCCCTGACCAGCTACGCGGTGCAGGGGTCCACCCGGGACATCTCCACCAGCCGGGTCGATGCGACCGCGACCCGCGCCGAGACCTATGTCGACATCACCCGCGGCCGCCAGGAGAACCACCTCTACGTGACAGCGGCGACAGATCCCCTCGATGGCGAGGCACTCCCGCGAGTTCCGCCCGCGCCCGCAGATCTCGCCGTTGCTGAGCGACTCCACCGCTCCACCGGTGAGATGACCGCCTGGGAGCTCGCCCACCCCGCCAACCAGACCGAGACGAGGGATCAGGCCATCGGAATCTGACGACCTACGCGAAGTCGCGCTAGCCGGCGGGGCCTACGTAGGTACTCGCCCGACGCCGAAGGAGAACCCATGTCCGCCATCGAGTCCGAGGCTGTCAGCAAGGTGCTCACCATCGACGAAGCCGCCGCCATCCTGCGCATCAGCCGCAACTCCGCCTATGCCGCCGCTCGTCGGTGGCGAACCACCGGAGGCAGCTCCGGCCTTCCGTGCATCGAGATCGGCCGCATCCTCCGCGTCCCCCGCGCAGACCTCGACCGCCTCCTCGGACGAGCGGACGGCCCAGACGCCCCGTGAACGCGCGGCCGTCACCCCCGGCCACCGAGGACACTCGTCCTCGCATTGGGTGGACGGTCTGAGCGTGGGCCGAGAGGGGTAGGTGGGCGCTGCCTGTCAGCAGATCAGACGCACGATGCACTGAGGCCCCGCAGCAACTCCCCCGCCGGGGCCTCAGTCGCGACATGGGCGGGCCCCAGATTTCGTCAGCGTGCGGTCACGCGCCCGCACGGTCCAGGAGGCTGTTCCACGCCTCGATCGCGTGTGGGATCGATGAGCGCACCTGGTGCCGATAGCCCTCCGTGGTGCGCGTGTCGATGTGACCGGCAAGGTCCGCGACCTTGACGAGATCATCGAGCTGATCGGCCACCAACGACACGAACGAGTGCCGCAACTCGTAGGTGGTCCACTCCGTCCCCAGGCCAGCTCGGGCGCAAAGCTGCCTGAAGGCACGCCGCAGGTTGGAGATGGCCATGGGGGTGCCGCTGCGAGTTCCGAAGACGAAGCCCTCGTCGCTGTAGAGGCCGAGCAGCTTCGACTCATCCCGATGCCGCCGTAGCGCCGCTACGAGCAAGGGATGCAGGCCGATCCGTCGCTTGCTGCGTTCGGTCTTCGGCGGGGCCTGGCCCACGTACTTCTTGCCGACCTCCATCGCTCGCTCGGCGATCTCGATGGTGGGCTCATCGGAGTCGATGTCGACGAAGCACCAGCGCAGGCCAGCCAGCTCGCCCGGCCGCAGACCGCACATGAGCCCCGTGAGCCACATCGCCGGACGAGGGTCAGATGGGATGGCCTCAGCCAGGAGCTTCTGCGCCTGCTCGATCGTGAGGCTCTTTCGAGCCTTGGATGCCTTGCGGGGAGGGAGCAGAACGTCCGAGGCCGGGTTCCGCTTGATTCGACGCTGACGAACCGCGAACTGGCAGGCCTGGTTCAGGTAGTTCCAGGAGCGGTCGATCGTGCTGGTCGACTTCCCCTGCGCGTCCATGGCCAGAAAGACCTCTTCGAGCCGCTGCGTACTCGTGCGCTCTGCCCAGAGCGCACCGATGGCTGGGCGGATGTTCGATCGAAGGAGCTGGTGGGCGTTCGCCACGGTGGCAGCCGACTTCACCCGGGCGTGGCGCGAGGTCTTCGTCGGAGAGACGTTGGGGCAACCGGCCTCGAACCATGCGTCGATGATCTCGTTGAAGGTCAGTGAACGGTCCCGGCGGCGACCCGGATCGAGGGACTGCATCCGCAGCTCGACCAGTGCGTCTAGGTCGCTCTGCGCATCGATCTTGTCCGCACGCTCAACCTTCCGACGAGAGCCGTCGGGGAACCGCACCCAGGCCATCCAGCGCTGGCGTTGCTGGTTCCATCGCACCTTCGGACGTTGCGCCATCCCGGACCTCCAACGTAGCCAGTGAGGCAAAAGGCTACGTTGAACTGGCTACGTTGGTCCAGGATCACTTCGTGGAGGCTTGGTGGCTAAGCCTCTGACCTGGGGTTTTTCCGGTGGAGGCGATGGGAATCGAACCCACGACCCCCTGCTTGCAAAGCAGGTGCTCTAGCCAACTGAGCTACGCCCCCGGGGACAGGGAACTCTAGCGACTGCCGGGAGCAACCCCGATCTTGCGTCAGCGGGGGATGA
>DATCYH010000666.1:0-3107 GCA_036570405.1 Nocardioides sp. | reverse complement strand
TCGTGGGGTGTCGCAAACATGGAGGCGCCGACCGGGTAGATTACCGAGCACAGACAGGGGAGCCCTCCGACGGAGGGCTGAGAGTGCGGAACCGCCGCAGACCCTCAGGACCTGATCCGGTTAGCACCGGCGAAGGGAGTCGGAGAAAACGATGAACCGCGCGCTGCGCACTGCACTGTCAACGGCCACGGCCACCCTCCTTGCGACCGTGACGCTCTCGTCCTGTTCGCTCGTGGGGGGCGGAGACGACGACGAGGGCGGCAGCACCGTCACCCTGGTCACCCACTCGTCCTTCAACCTGCCCAAGGAGCTCATCGAGCAGTTCGAGGAGGACTCCGGCCACCAGCTCAAGGTGAAGGCGGCCGGCGACGGTGGGACGCTCACCAACGAGCTGGCGTTGAACCGCAACAACCCCACCGGCGACGTCGCCTTCGGTGTGGACAACACGTTCGCCTCCCGGGCGATCGAGGAGAAGGTCTTCGAGGCCTACGAGCCCGAACTGCCGGCGAGCGCGGAGAGTTTGCGGATCCAAGGTGAGGGCGGTGACAAGATGATCCCGATCGATCACGGATCGGTCTGCGTGAACGTCGACCTCGAGTGGTTCGCCGCACAGGACCTGAAGGCGCCTCAGCGACTCGCCGACCTCACGAAGCCGGCGTACAAGGATCTCTTCGTCATCCCCGGCGCGTCGACCAGCACGCCGGGCATGGCCTTCCTGCTCGCCACGATCGCGGAGTACGGCGACCAGTGGCCGGCGTACTGGAAGAAGCTGATGGCCAACGGCGCCAAGCTGACCCAGGGCTGGAGCGACGCCTACGAGGGGGACTTCACCGGAGCCAGCGACAAGGGCAAGCGCCCGATCGTGGTCTCCTACGACACCTCCCCGGCCTTCACCGTCACCGATGGCGGCACGACGACGACCGCCGCCCTGCTCGACACCTGCTTCGAGCAGATCGAATATGCCGGCGTCCTGGCCAATGCCGACAACCCCGAGGGTGCGCGCGCGTTGATCGACTTCCTGCTCAGCGAGGACGTGCAGGAGGCCCTGCCGGACAGCATGTACGTCTTCCCGGTCGACGACACCGTCGACCTGCCCGAGGCCTGGGCGAAGTTCGCCGAGCAGCCTAGCGATCCCTACACGGTGCCGCCGGCAGAGATCGCCGAGAACCGGTCCGCCTGGCTCTCCGAGTGGACGGACATCACCAGCCGTTGAGGAGACTGAGCGCCCTCGCCGGGCTGGCACTCGTGCCGGTCCTGGTGATGGGCGTCTTCTTCGTGCTCCCCGTCAGCGGGATGCTCGCCCTGGGCCTGTGGCCCGACGGCGACTTCTCGCCCGGCGGGGTGCTCGAGGTGCTGGCCCGCCCCCGGGTCGGACGCGTGCTGTGGTTCACCGTCTGGTCGGCGAGCGTCGCCACCCTGGCCACGCTCGCCCTCGGCATCCCCACGGCATACGTCCTGCACCGGCTCCGCTTCCCGGGCCGGACCCTGCTGCGCGCGCTCTTCCTGGTGCCGTTCGTGCTGCCCACCGTCGTGGTCGGCATCGCCTTCAAGCACCTGCTGGGCGGCCCGCTCGCGGCCCTCGACCTGGAAGGCACCCCGGTCGCGATCATCACCGCGATGGTCTTCTTCAACCTGGCCGTGGTGGTGCGCACCGTCGGCACCGCCTGGGAGGGTCTCGACCCGCGATCCGGTGAGGCGGCCGCCGCCCTCGGTGCGACGCCGTGGCAGGTCTTCCGGACCGCGACACTGCCCGCACTGCGCGGTTCGATCATCTCCGCGGCCAGCGTGGTCTTCCTCTTCTGTGCGACGGCGTTCGGCGTCGTGCTGATCCTCGGCGGGTTGCGCTACGCGACGATCGAGACCGAGGTCTACCTGCTCACCACGACCCTCTTCGACCTGCCGGCGGCCGCGGCGCTCTGCCTGCTCCAGCTCGTGGTCGTCACCGCCCTGCTGTACGCCGCACACCGGGCGCGCTCGGACAGTGGAGCGTCGGTGGAGCGTCGGGCGGTCGCACCCGTGGCGATCCGTCGTCGCGACATTCCTGCGCTGGGCGTCATGGGCCTGGGGCTGCTCCTGGTGACCGCACCGGTCCTCGACCTGGTGGCCGGTTCGTTCCGGGTGCAGGGGGGCTGGGGACTGGGCAACTATCGCTCGCTCGGCACGGTGGGAGAGGGCAGCCTGGTCGAGGCGTCGGTCCTCGATGCGCTGCTCAACTCGCTGCGCACCGCCGTCGACGCGACCTGGATGGCGTTGCTGCTGGGCCTGCTGGTCTCGGTGATCGTCACCCGCCGCTCGCACTCGATGGCCGAGCGCCGACTGCGCGGCGTTCTCGACGGCTTCTTCATGCTGCCGCTGGGCGTGTCCGCGGTGACCCTGGGCTTCGGCTTCCTGATCACCCTCGACGAGCCGCCGGTGAACTTTCGCGACTCGGCCCTGCTGGTGCCGATCGCCCAAGCACTGGTCGCGCTGCCGCTGGTGGTCCGCACCCTGGTTCCGGTGCTGGCCGGCATCGACGACCGGCAACGCCAGGCCGCGAACTCGCTGGGTGCCTCGCCGTTGCGTGCGCTGCTCACCATCGACCTGGCTGTGGTCTGGAAGCCGTTGCTGGCCGCGGGCGGCTTCGCGTTCGCGATCTCGCTGGGCGAGTTCGGCGCCACCTCCTTCCTCTCCCGGGTGGACCACCCGACGCTCCCGGTGATCATCTTCCGGTTGCTCGGCGAGCAGGGTGCGGACAACTACGGGATGGCCCTGGCCGCCTCGGTGATCCTCGCCCTCACCACGGCACTGGTGATGCTGGTCGTCGAACGACTCCGGGTGCCCGGAGTGGGAGGGTTCTGAGCATGTTGTCGATCCGGGGACTGAGCGTCTCCTATGCGGGTGTCCCGGCAGTCCAGGACGTCACCCTCGACCTGCCAACCGGCCAGGTGCTCGCCGTGCTCGGGCCCTCGGGCTGCGGTAAGTCCACGTTGCTGCGTGCTGTCGCGGGCCTCGAGCCGGTGCGCTCGGGGACGATCTCGTTCGACAGCCGCGACCAAGCCCACGTCCCGACCCACAAGCGGGGCTTCGCGCTCATGTTCCAGGACGGCCAGCTCTTCGCCCACCAGAGC
>DATCYH010000665.1:0-1856 GCA_036570405.1 Nocardioides sp. | reverse complement strand
CGTGCGACGCCCTGCGGGCAGCGCGGACGGTTGCCTTGCTGGCCCGGGCGGTGCCGCGCGCCACGGCCTTCACACCGGTCGCGCCGGCCTTTGCGAAGCGGACCGCGTTCTCGCCCGGGGTGTGGCCCGGCGAGGCGTCGTACGCCGTGGGGTCACCCTCGTGGCCCGCTGACTCCTCGCCGAAGGAGCGGGGTCGACCGTGCGGGTCGGTCGGCGGCTGACTCATGGTGCCATCCTCCCTGTTCCCTCTGACACCACGTTGGGTCCCTCCCTGGGTCCGTACCCGCGACGCCGAGCCGTCCGGTGGAGGCGATTATGCCAACCCGACAAGACAGTCGGGGCCAGGATGGGACACAATCCCACCCGTGACTCCCACAACGCACCTGAACTCCGACGCCGTCCTGGTCGACGCCGTCGAGGATGCCCGTCGCGCGCTCGAGTCCGAGATCGCTCCGGCGGCCGTCGGTCCCCACCTCGAGGCACGCACCGAGGGCGAGCGAGTGGTCACCCACCTCTTCGACTCCCGGCTGGCCGGCTATGCGGGCTGGCGCTGGGCCGTCACCGTGACCAGCGCGGTCGAGCGGGCCGAGATCACCGTCGACGAGATCGTGCTGATCCCCGGTCCCGACGCCATCACCGCGCCGCCGTGGGTGCCCTACAAGGACCGGATCAAGCCCGGCGACCTCTCGCCCGGTGATCTGTTGCCGCTCGAGGAGGACGACCCGCGCGTCGTCCCGACCTATCTCGTCGGCGACGACGGGATCGACCCGCTCTCGAGCCAGGACATCGCGCAGATCCGCCAGGTCGCCGACGATCTCGGCCTGGGTCGGGTCCGCACCCTGTCCATCGAGGGGATCAACGACGCAGCCCAGCGCTGGTACGACGGTGACGGTGGCCCCGATGCTCCGATCGCGCAGTCAGCGCCGGACCACTGCTACAACTGTGCGTTCCTGGTCCGCCTCGCCGGCCCGTTGTCGCAGACCTTCGGGGTCTGCGCGAACGGCAGTGCCAACGACGACGGCCGGGTGGTGACCTTCAACCACGGCTGCGGCGCACACTCCGAGGCCCAGCTGACCAAGAAGCAGAAGCCAATCCCGTTGCCGGACCACGTCTTCGACACCGTCGCGCTGGACGACTTCGAGTCCTTCTGATCGACGCCGCGCGCCGAGCGGTCAGTCGTCGGCGCTGGTCGAGCGGGTACGACGGGCACGTCGTCGACGGCAGAACTCCAGGCCGAACAGGCCCAGGCCGAACCCGGCCAGGCAGCTCCACAGCCACCACAGGCGCCCGTCGTCCTGCAGGCTGGCGTAGAACGGCAGCAGTGCGATGAAGCCGAGCAGCCACAGGCCGGTGCCCACCTCGAGGGTGCGTACGCCGTCCACGTCCAGCGGCTCGACCGGCGCAACGATGTAGGTGCGTTTGCCGATCTCGTGGGTGACGGGCTCTTCCTGGGGCTGCACACCACGAAACCTAGACCACACCCGGAGTGACCTCCACGTGGACCCGGTCGCAGGGACGGTCGGTGATCTGGGAACATGCGCTCCGTGAACAATCAATCGTCAACGGCCCGCTCGAGCGGACTGGACTCCTTCTTCAAGATCTCCGAGCGTGGCTCGACAGTCGGCCGTGAGATCCGTGGAGGCCTGGTCACCTTTTTGACCATGGCCTACATCATCGTGCTGAACCCGCTGATCCTCGGCTTCGTACCGGACTCCGAGGGCCAGTCCCTCGGGGGCGGCATGGAGCCCGGATCAGGGATTCCGGCCATCGCTGCCGCCACCGCCCTGATCGCGGGGCTACTGACGATCACGATGGGCGCGGCGGCGAACTTCCCGCTGGCCCTGGCCACCGGCTTG
>DATCYH010000664.1:0-1573 GCA_036570405.1 Nocardioides sp. | reverse complement strand
GCTCGTCAACCCCGACCGAGGACCAGCCGTTGCCGACGTGACGATGTGGACCACCACCGGCGAGGTAGCGGCTCCCACGGTGCGCGGGGTCACCGTGCCCGGCGGCGAGAGCGTCGAGATCGACCTCGCCGAGGTCGCCCCCACCCGCGAGGAGATCACCCTGCGGGTCTCGGTGACCCGGGGCCGGATCGCCTCGACGATGAGCGACTCCTACACCCCGCGCGGTGGTGCCCGGCGCACAGACTCACTGCCCGCGAGCCAAGCCCCGGCGCAGACCCAGTGGATTCCCGGGATGGCGCGCAAGAGCACCGAGGCCGTGCTGGTGGTGGCCAACCCGGGCGCCGACGCAGCTCGGGTCGCGTTGAGCGTGGTGGGAGAGGAGACCGAGTTCGAGCCCGAAGGCTTCGACGAGATCCGGGTGCCCGCCGGGCAGGTCGTCGTCCAGGAGCTGCCCAAGGCCGTCACCCGACTGCTGGCCAGCGAGGACGCGACCCTGAAGCTCTCCTCCACCAAGCCGGTCACCGGTGGGGTCCGGGTCGTGGTCGCCAACGACTTTGCCCAGCTCCCTGCCGCGACCAACGTCGAGGGGGACGCGGCCGCCGTGGTGCCGACATCAGGCGAGCGCACCCTGGTCGTCACCGGTGTCGACAGCAGCGGTTCGGCCACGGTGTCGTTCGTCGGCGCGTCGGGCAAGGACGCCTCGACCACCCTCCGGCTGCGCCCGAGCGTGTCAACCGCGATCGAGCTGCCCCGGGGGACCACGGCTGTGATCGTCCGCAGCGACACGGCGTCGGCCGGTGCGGTGCGCACGGTCAGCGCCGAGGGGATCTCGATCTCACCGCTGCGTCCGCTGGTCACCGAGAAGGTCATCGCCGACGTTCGACCGCAGTGGTGAGCCGCGCCCCGGGGCAGTGAGGTCGCTCAGCGCTGCGACGGGCCGGCCACGTCCTGGTCGGCCTCGTTCTCCGCGAACGGGTGGTTCTCCACGAACGTGCGGGCCTCGGCATACATCCGCTCGATGTAGGACTCCAGCTGCTCGGCCTCGACTCGCCACTGGCCTCGCCCACCGATCTTGATCGCCGGCAGATCACCGCGGCGCACGAGCGCATAGACCTGGGCCTGCGACGTGTTCAGCACCTCGGACACGTCGGCGAGGGTGAGGAAGCGGGGAGAGCCGGACATGGGGCCAACTCTGCCACCTCCCGGGTCAGGAGTGGCGCATCGGTGCGTTGGCCTGTGGACAAGGGAGATGACGGATCGGCCGTCGCACCCGATGATGTGACGGTGAGCACTCATCACCAACGGACCGATGTGCCCCTCGCGGCGCGTGCACGCAGCGCCGGTTGGCGTGATCCGCGGCTGTGGATCGGCGTGGCCCTGGTTGCGGCCTCGGTCCTGATCGGGGCCAGGGTCCTCGGCTCGGCCGACGACATGACCGAGGTCTGGGCGCTCAAGGACGATCTGGCCGCGGGCCAGCAGGTCGGCACCGAGGACCTCGAGCCGACCAGGGTCCGCTTCGACGACGACCAGGACGCCCGCGACTACGTCCTCGTCGAGGACGGTCTCCCCACCG
>DATCYH010000663.1:0-7239 GCA_036570405.1 Nocardioides sp. | reverse complement strand
GTGGCTGCCGCCGTAGGCGAACTGGATGTCGGACCACTGCACGCCGGCATCGGCGAGGGCCTGGCGGGCGGCGAAGGCGCCCTGAGCACGTCCGCTCACGCCGTCCGTGCGGCCGAACGGGTGAATGCCGATCCCCACGATCGCAACGTCTGTGCTCATGGTGTCGAGTCCTCTCGAGGTGCGAACGCGAAGGTCAGGACCGGCTGGTCCTCGTCCAGGAACGCCGTGATGACCACGAGTTCCACGGGCATGCCGAGCGACAGCGCGTCGGGATCGTTGACCGTCAGCCGGGACTCGACGCACACGTCGCCGAGGTCGACGTAGCCGACGCCGTACGGCTCGAACGGAGTGACTCCGCGGTAGGGAGGCTTCGGCTCGAAGTACTGCACGGTGTAGGACCACAACGTCCCGTGTGCAGGCAGCCCGACGCGCTCCATGGCCTCACCGCCGCAGCGCGGGCACCCGCCCTGGTAGGGGAAGGTGGTCGTTGCGCAGGACGGACACCTGGCTCCGGCCAGTTCGGCGGCGTGACCCGCGGCGGGGTCCACGACGAGACTGTCATCGACCCATCGAGGGGTGGTTGTGGTCGTCATGCGCTCTCCTCCTGCGTCGAGGTCGGACGCCACTGCGGGAGCGTGACGTCGCCGACCTGTTCGAACCAGACCTCCATGGGTTGGCCCACCTCGAGGTCGGGGCACCCGGCGATCCGGCTGACCAGCCGGACCCCGTCGGTGTCGTCGACCTCGACCAGCACGACCGTGTAGGGCACCGGGAACGCGGGGTGGACCTGGTGCTGGACCACGGTCCAGCTGTAGAGGGTCCCGGTCCCGCTCACCGGACGCCACTCGCGGGAGAAGGCTCCACACTGGGGACAGCACTCCCGGGGCAGGTGCAGGTCGGCACGGCACTCGCTGCAGACCCGGATCGCCAGCTCACCGCGGGCCGCGGCGACGAAGAAGCCACCGGTGTCGACGTCGTCGGTCACCGGCAGAAGGGGTGAAACGGTGGACTCGGTCATCGGTCGGCTCCCAGGATGAGGGCGCTGGCGCCCGGTGGGGGTGCAGAGGTGACCAGGCTGAGCTCGGCTCCCGCAACCTGGTTCGTGGAGGTGCCCCGGATCTGCCGAACGCCCTCGATCACGTGGTTCATGCCGTGGATGTAGCCCTCCGACAGGTGGTCGCCGCTGGTGTTCACGGGCAGGACTCCACCGACCGACAGATCGGCCTCGGTGAGACCCGCCGCCGTCCCTCGCGGGACGAAGCCGTAGTCCTCGAGCTGGATCAGGGCCGTGATGGTGAAGCAGTCATAGATCTGTGCGACGTCGATGTCGCTCGCCGAGACGCCGGCCCTGCCGAACAGCGTCGGTGCGGCGGCGGCCGAGGGCCACGAGGTCGTGGAGGGGCGCAGCAGGGCCGGGAACATCTGACCCGGCTGGACTCCAGGCCCGGTGCCCTGGGCGACCGAGAGGATCGGCACCGCGGAGCCGGCGAGGTCGCGCACGCGCTCGGTGGTCGTCACCACCACGGCGGCGGCACCGTCGGTCTCCAGGCAGAAGTCGAAGAGCCGCAGCGGGTCCGCGAGCATGCGCGAGGCCAGATAGTCGTCGCGCGTCATCGCGCGGTCGAAGAACTGCGCCGCGGGGTTGTTGTTGGCGTGGGCCCGGGCCGCCAGCGCGATTGAGCCAAGGCCGTGCGAGAGCTCATCGATCGACAGTCCGTGCTCGTGGGCATAGCGGCGGGCGACGACCGCGAAGAACTGCCCGGGTGTCTGCATGCCGAAGGGCAGGAAGAACTCGTCATAGCTGCCGTCGCCACCGACCGCGCCGCGCTCCCCGACCAGGCCGTACCTGTTGCCCGAGCGTCCGTTGAGTGATCGGAAGACCACGACCGTCGTGGCCAGGCCCGCGCGGATCGCGGCAACCGCCTGTCCCACCATGGCCGCCGGACCGGATCCTCCCGGCCCGGCCTCGCCCCAGTAGGTGAGATCGCGGACGCCGAGCGAGTCGGCCAGGGCCGGCGGCGCGACCAGGTCCATGTCACAGCGCACGATGCCGTCCACGTCCCGCCGGTCGATGCCGGCGTCGGCCAGCGCGGCCAGGCTTGCCTGGGCTGCGAGGGTCAGCGGCGAACGGCCGGAGGCCTTGGAGAAATCCGTGGTGCCGATCCCCACGATCGAGCACGCACCCGGCACCCACGACGCGTCAGCCACGGTCGGCTCCGCCCGCGTGCGCCGACCGTGCGGGCTCGTCGTGCTCACCCAGTCGCGGGGGTCGTCCGGGAGCGGTCTCGAACGACGAGAAGCGGTAGGGCAGGCCAGGGTAGGTCACGGTGTCACCGTCAGGAGTGGGCAGGTCGACGAAGAAGCCTCGCTCCTTCAGGTGCACGTCGAGCGGCAGGTCCTCGAAGGCGTTGAGCCGGCCGATGGGCAGTCCGCGACGCTGCCCCTCGTGATAGACCGTGTCGGCGTCCTGGACCAGGAAGAAGACCTCGATGAGCTCCTGGACGTGGCTGAACTGCTCCTGCCGATAGGCGATCTCGTCGTACGCCGGGTCCGTCAGGTCGGCGGCCATGTCGAGATCGGTCATCCAGCCCAGCAGACTCCTCCAGGCCTTGTGCTCGGCGAGGATGAGCGCGAAGTAGACGTAGTTGCCGTCGCCGCACTCGAAGAGCGCCGGCTGTGTCGGCTCCGGCTGCGCGTGACGGCAGGTCTGCCGCTGCACGATGGCCTTGGGATAGAACCAGTAGGGGTTCGCGAGTTCGCCGCTCACGGCGTTCGACTCGTGCACCGAGATGTCGACCAACTGGCCCTGTCCCGTGCGCTGGCGCTCGATGAGCGCCAGAAGGAGGCCGCACCAGCTGAAGCTCGCGCCGAGCTGGAAGCCCTGGTTGCCCCCGGGCCGGATCGGCGGGATCGAGTGGTCGTCATAGCCGCAGCTGTTGAGCGTCCCACCCGCTGCCAGGGCGACGAGGTCACTCGTGCGGTAGTCCTTCCACGGCCCGGTCAGACCGAACGGGGTCACCGACACGACGATGAGGTCGGGACGCTGGACGAGAAGCTCGTCCAGGTCCACGCCCAGCTCCAGCAGCCACCCGCGGTCCTCGACGATGAGGACGTGGGCGTCTGCCAGCAGCTCGGCGAACCCGCGACGACCCTCCTCGGCCGAGGCGTCGACGACTCGACTGGTCTTGCTTGAGTTGTAGGCCCAGAACTCAAGGCTCTGGTCGGGATCTTCCTGGCCGTGCGCCCACGGCCCCATGTGCCGGCTCGCCACCCCGCCGGGGGGTTCGACCTTCTGGACGTGCGCGCCCAGGTCGGCGATGAACTTCCCGGTCTGCTCGCCGGCCGGGCTCTGCGCGAGCTCGACGACAGTGAGGCTCGCCAGCGGGCTCGCTCCGTTCACCACCTGTGCGCCCATCATCAGATGACCCCTTCCGCAGACAGACGTTCGAGCGTTTCCTGGTCGCGTCCCAGCAACTCGCCGAACACGTAGTCGTTGTCCTCACCGAGCAGGGGGGCCGAACGCCAGTGATCGGGCTGGGAGGTGCCGAACTGGCCGGGGAACCCCTCGAACAGCGCGGGTCCGATGACCGGGTGGTCGAGCTCGAAGAACGTGCCCCGAGCCTCGATCTGGGGGTCGTGCTCGGCGAGGTCACGCGAGTTCTGTACGGCGCCGGCGGCGATGCCCGAGCCCTGCAGCAGATCCATGAGCTCGTGCTTGTCACGGTCGCGGGTCCAGGTCGACAGCGCTGCGTCGAGCTCGTCGGCGTGGGCCACTCGGTCGGTGGCGGTGGCAAAGCGCGTCTCGCCTGCCCACGCGGGGTCACCCATGGCCGACCGCAGGGACTTCCACTCCTGGTCGCTGAAGACGGCGATTGCTATCCACTGGTCGTCGCCCGCTGCGGGATAGACGCCGTGGGGGGCTGCGGCGGGGTGCTCGAGCCGGTTGCCGCGCGGGTAGTCCTCGCGTCGGCTCGGACGGTCGTTCACAACGGTGTCGAGCAGGTCAGATCCGAGCAGGCCGATCCCGGCCTCGACGGCCGACACGTCGACCTCGGTGCCCTGTCCGGTCAGCATCCGCTGATAGATCGCGAGCAGCAGGCCCGCCGAGTTGTAGTAGGCCGCCTGGTTGTCCATGTAGGACTGGCCCCAGCCGGACGGCTCGCGGCCGGGGAGGCCGCTGTTGAAGGAGAGTCCGCTCACGGCCTGCACCACGGGTCCATAGCTGCGGTAGTGCGCCTGCGGTCCGGAGTGTCCGTAGCCGCTCATGCGAGCAAAGATCACGTCGTCGCGGATCTCGCGAAGCTCGGGATAGGTGAGGTTCCACCGCTCCATGACCCCCGGCGCGAAGTTCTCGGTGACGATGCCGCAGTGGTCGATGAGGTCGAGGACGAGTTCACGACCGCGGGGGTCAGCCATGTCGACGGTGATGCCCAGCTTGTTGCGCGAGTAGTTGTTGAACAACCCGCCCTTGTTCGGGTCCGGGTTCGGGTCCTCGGCGCCGTAGGAGCGCACCTCCCCCTTGTAGATCGGCAGGCGGCGCGGCATGTCGAGACGCTTGCGGTTCTCGATCTTGATGACCTCCGCGCCGAAGTCGGCCAGCAGCCGCGTGGCCACCGCGCCGACGCCCATCCAGCAGAAGTCGGCGATCTTGACTCCGGCCAGGGGGCCGGAGCGCGGCCGGGGTCGGCGGGAGTCGTCGCCAGACCCGATGCCCTGGTCGGCAGCGTTGCTTGTCCACGTGGTGTGCGTCACCCCGTCAGGTTATTCATCATGAGGAACTAAGTCAAGACATCTTCCCTGGCTCGTCCCGCCAGAGTGGCGATGGACGACTCGCCCGCACGAAAGGTGCGTTGATTCATCAGGAGGAAGGTGCCAGAGTGGGCACGCCCGAGCCGCGCGGACGGGAATCTCCGCCCCACCGATCAGCAAGGACCTCCATGAGCGAAACGCTGGACGCCAGGACTGACGGGCTCCCGATCGTCTACGCGCCTCGCGGATTCGCTGCCGCTGACACCCAGAACCCCCGCCAGCGCGCACCCAAGGCGGCCGAGGTCACCGCGTCGCGCATCGTCGACGACATCCTGAAGGGCAGCGTCCGCGTCGGCGACAAGCTCCCGACCGAGCCAGAGATGCTCGAGCGCTACGAGGTCAGCCGTGAGTCCCTGCGGGAGGCGCTGCGCCTCCTCGAGATCCAGGGGATCGTCGACATCAAGCGCGGTCCGGGCGGCGGCCCCTTCGTCGCACCCCTGAACTCCGGCTATCTCGCGCGCACGTCGTCGCTCTACTTCCACCTGAGCGGAGCAACCTACTCCGAGCTGCTCGACACGTGGGCCGCGCTCGAGCCGACGCTCGCGGAACGCGCCGCCAAGTTGCCCGCGAGCCGGACCAAGCGCGAGATGTTCACCCCGTTCCTCGCCTACGACACCGAGTCACACGTCGAGCTCGAGCTCTTCGACGACTTCAACAACTTCCATGCCCTGATCGCGGCGCTGTCCGGCAATCGCGTGCTCACGCTCGTCACGCAGGCCGTGACGCACATCGTGGCCGAGCAGGTCCTTCAGTCGGTCGACCCGGTCGCGGAGCGCGAGATGCTCTCGCACTCGCACGCCGACGTCGCCCAGGCCATCCTCGACGGACGTCCGTCGAAGGCACGCAAGCTCATGACCGAGCACATCCTCGAGGTCTCGAGCACCTACCTCGAGCGCGATCCCTCTGCCGGAGAGCGACGCATCGACTGGCGGCTCTGACGCCGATCGCCCGGCTCGGGTGCACGAGCCGCTCATCCTGATCCCCCTCTCGGCCACGGCAGGCTAGCCGACGACTGACCGACGACTGACCGACGACTGACCGACGACTGGGCCACCGTCACGGCACCGCCCGACGACGGCTGAACCGAGGCCCAAGAGATTCCAGTTGATCATCATGTTTTTTGATATTTCTCATGATGTTCTATTGACGACACCGGCTGCCGTGCGCTGAAGTGGTCCCACACACTCATACGTGTTACAGGTCACATCGCCTGCGAGGCGCTTCGCTTCCCGGTCGCTGCAACTGGACACACGCCCATGGAGGAACCATGAATCTGAAGAGGCATCGCAAGCTCGGGTTGCTTCTCACCGGAGCGGTCGTCTGCTCGCTCTCGATGGCTGCATGCAGCTCGTCAACCAACGGCGGACGCTCCGGCGGCGGCGAAGTGACCCAGGACGTGAAGGATCTCGTCGCCGAATATCAGGAGGCCCCGACCGAGATCACGCAGACCGAGCCGCTCACCGCCGCCCCGGAGAAGAAGTCGGTCGCCTTCATCGTCTGCGCCGACCCCACCTGCACGGTGCTTGCCGACGCACTCAAGGAGGCAGTCACCAGCTTCGGCTGGGACTTCACCGCCATCAACGCGCCCGCCACCGACTTCGGCTCCGCGGTGCAGCAGGCGATCGATGCGGACGTCGACTACATCGCCGGCACCGGCAGCGACGTCGCGACCTTCCAGAACGCGTTCGACGCCGCGGCCGACGCGGGGATCCCCTACTACAGCTGCTATTCCAGCGACGTCCCCGAAGGCGAGGAGAACAACCTCTTCGCCAACTGCTACGACCTCACGGCCGTCGATGAATATTCTCGCGTCCTGACCTCGTGGATCATCGAGGACAGCGGCGCCGACGCCTCGATCGGGGTCGTCAACATCCCGGAGTTCCCGACCCTGTCCAACGCGGTGGACGATGTCGAGAACACTCTCGACGAGTTCTGCGACACCTGCGCCAGCCAGCCCGTCGACATCTCGCTGGACGTCCTGGGCAGCGGTGGGACGACCAACGCGATCATCTCGTTCCTCCAGTCGAACCCCGACGTCAACTACCTCTACCTCGCCTTCGGCAACTTCGAGCCAGGTCTCGGACAGGCCCTGAAGAGCGCCGGCCTCGAGGACGTCAAGGTCGTCGGCGTCCAGCCCCAGCAGGCGCAGATCGAGTCGCTCATCAAGGGTGAGACGGATGCCTGGATCGCGACTCCGCAGGAGAACGCGATGTGGACGCTGGCCGACCAGATGGCCCGCCACGCCACCGGCGACTGGGACAAGGCACAGGAGCGCACCGCTGCTGTTCCCCCGATCTACATCGTCGACACCAAGGAAGAGGCCGAGGCGATCGCCGACCTGAAGGACGGCTGGCCCGGTCCTGACGGCTTCAAGGACCAGTACAAGGCCCTCTGGGGTCTCAGCTGATCATGAACGCACTTGACATTCGA
>DATCYH010000662.1:0-5138 GCA_036570405.1 Nocardioides sp. | reverse complement strand
CGTGGGTGACCGGCTCGAAGCCGTCGTAGGTGACCTCGACGCGGTAGTCGGGGACCTCGGTGACGGGGAGCTCGCCGACCCAGACGCCGCCGTGCTCGTGGGTGAGGTCGGTGCGCTCCTGGCCGTGCAGGATCGTGACGTGTGCCGCCATCGGGCGCAGCACCCGGACCGTGACGGAGTCCTCGTGCAGGTGCGCCCCCAGGACATGGTGGGGGTCCCCGTGGCCGCCGTTGACGAGCAGGTCGAGCTCGGCGGTGGAGATCGGGCGGATCGGCATGCTGACCCCTTCAGGACGACTACGGGTGAGCGCTCTTCGAGCCTAACGGGAAACGTGGAGCACGAAGTGCTGGGTACGGAACGTCAATTGGCGACGGGTCGGCGAGGTGCGGAACGTGAACTGGCGACGGGTCGGCGAGAGCGTTGGGGGTGGGGCTGGGGGTCAGCGGTTGACGATCCGCTCGATGCCGGCCAGGGGGATCGGCAGCCAGGACGGACGGTTGCGCACCTCGTAGACACATTCGTAGACGGCCTTGTCCGCCTCATAGGCATCGAGGAGCAGCTGCTCGTCGTCGCTCAGTTCGCGACCCGCACAGGCCCGTAGGAACGCCGAGCGGTTGCGCTGGGTCCACTCCTGCCCGCGGTAGTCGCGTTGCGACTCGCCGGTGCCGTCGGAGCCGGCGAAGATCCGGGCGACGGCCAGGGCCGCATAGTCGAAGGACCGGAGCATCCCGGCGACGTCGCGCCACCGGGAGTCGGGGAGCACCCGTTCGGCCAGGGGCTTGGCCGGCTCGCCCTCGAAGTCGACGATCTTCCAGCCCTTGGCGGTGCGCAGTGTCTGACCCAGGTGCAGGTCACCGTGGATCCGTTGGACTGCCACCTCGTCGAAGCCTGCGACCTGGTCGAAGATCGCGCCCAGCGCTGCGCGGTGCTCGGCCAGGTCAGGCACGACCTCGATCGCTGCGTCGAGCCGGGCGCGCATCGTTCGGGCCAGCTCGGCCATCTCGTCGGGGCTGCGGGTCGCGACCGGGAACTTCTCGGCCAGCACGTCGTGGATCTCGGCGAGGGCGTCGCCGAGGCGCTCGCTCTCGCCGGCGAAGTCGCCCCCGACCTCGGCCGCGTGCAGGTCGGCCTCGGCATAGAGGTTGCGCACGCTGGCCTGGGCCAGCTCCCACCCGTCGCTGGCGGTGCGCAGGAACTGCTGCAGCATGCCGAGTTGGATCACCGAGCCCGTGCCCTCGCTGTGGGGGTCGTCCACCTCGAGCCAACCGAGCAGCGCGGCCACGTGGTCGGAGCCGGCCTCGGTGAGGACACGGTGGACCTGCACGTCCGGGTTCACCCCCGGCGTGACCTTGCGGAACAGCTTGAGCAGCGAGTCCTCGCCGAAGGCGACCGAGGAGTTCGACTGCTCGCCGGTGAACGGCGAGGAGACCGCCGAGGTGTCGAGCTGGCGGCCGGGCAACCGGTGGAAGGCGAGTGCACCCGGGGAGAGCGACGGATCGGCGAAGGAGGCCAGGACCTGGCTCATCGCCTCACGATCGTGGATCGCGTCATAGACGTGGCTCCGGCCGAAGTCCGGGTCGTCCCAGACCCCGATCAGGGCGTGGTCGAGCCGTTCGTCGGGACCGGTGCGGAAGGCCAGCGGCAGCTGGTAGAGCTCGCTGTCACCTTCGGCGAAGGTGATCTCGACCAGGTCGATGGCGACCCCGGGGCCCTCGTCGGGCAGCGGGAGCGTCCCGGCACGGCGTAATCCGGTGACCTGGAAGGTGCGGCCCTTGCTGGCGAACCAGCGGGCGTTCTTGATGAAGTGGCGCAGCTCGCTGTTCATCACGCGTCCTCGCTCGCGAAGGCCCCGTGCTGGGGCAGGCGGAACCAGTAGAAGCCGTAGGGGGCCAGGGTCAGCAGGTAGGGCAGCTCGCCGATCGCGGGGAACGGCACCCCGCCCAGCAGCTCGACCGGCTGGCGACCCTCCCACTGCCGCAGGTCGAGCTCGACAGGCTGTGGGAAGCGCGAGAGGTTGTGCACGCAGAGGATCACGTCGTCCTCGTGCTCGCGGACGTAGGAGAACACGCTAGGGTTCGAGCCGCCGAGGTCGCGGAAGTCGCCGAGACCGAACGCATCGTGCTGGCGACGGGCATGGATCATCCGGCGGGTCCAGTGCAGCAGCGAGGAGGTGTTCTCCATCTGCGACTCGACGTTGACTGCCTGGTAGCCGAAGACCGGGTCCTGGATCGCCGGCAGGTGCAGCCGGCCGGGGGTGGCGGCGGAGAAGCCGGCGTTGCGGTCCGGGGTCCACTGCATCGGGGTGCGTACGCCGTCCCGGTCGCCGAGCCAGATGTTGTCGCCCATCCCGATCTCGTCGCCGTAGTAGAGGACCGGCGACCCGGGCAGCGAGAGCAGCAACGCGGTGAAGAGCTCCATCCGGTTGATGTCGTTGTCCAGCAGGGGAGCCAGCCGCCGACGGATGCCGATGTTGGCCTTCATCCGTGGGTCCTTGGCGTATTCCTCCCACATGTAGTCGCGGTCCTCGTCGGTGACCATCTCGAGGGTGAGCTCGTCGTGGTTGCGCAGGAAGATCCCCCACTGGCAGCCGTCGGGGATCGTCGGGGTCTGCTCGAGGATCTCGGAGATCGGGTAGCGCGACTCACGGCGTACGGCCATGAAGATGCGCGGCATCACCGGGAAGTGGAACGCCATGTGACACTCCGTGCCGATCCAGTTCCCCTCAGGCGTCTGCTCGGGGCCGAAGTAGTCGACCACATCCGCGGGCCACTGGTTGGCCTCGCACAACAGCACTCTGCCGGGATAGTTCTCGTCCACGAACGAACGGCACTTCTTGAGGAAGTTGTGGGTCTCGGGCAGGTTCTCGCCGTTGGTGCCGGGGCGCTCGTAGAGGTAGGGCACGGCGTCGAGGCGGAAGCCGTCGAGGCCCATGTCGAGCCAGAACGCCATCGCCTCGAACATTGCCTCGTGGACCTTCGGGTTGTCGAAGTTGAGGTCGGGCTGGTGGGAGAAGAACCGGTGCCAGAAGTACTGCTGGCGGACCGGGTCCCAGGTCCAGTTGCTCGGCTCGGTGTCGACGAAGATGACCCGGGCGTCCTCGTAGAGCTCATCGGTGTCGGACCACACGTAGAAGTCGCCGTAGGGCCCCTCGGGATCCTCGCGACTGGCCTGGAACCACGGGTGCGCGTCGCTGGTGTGGTTCATCACGAAGTCGATGATCACCCGCATGCCGCGCTTGTGGGCCTCGTCGAGGAACTCGTGGAAGTCCTCGACGGTCCCGGCCTCCGGGAGGATGTTGGTGTAGTCGGCGACGTCGTAGCCGCCGTCACGCAGGGGCGAGGTGAAGAACGGCGGCACCCACAGGCAGTCGACGCCGAGCCACTGCAGGTAGTCGAGCTTCTCGGTCAGGCCCTTGAAGTCCCCGGTGCCGTCGCCGTTGGAGTCGCGGAACGAGCGGACCAGCACCTCGTAGAAGACCGCGGTGCGGAACCAGTCCGGTTGGTCGGCCGGCCCCATGCCTGCGGCAGCGCTCCCGGTTGCCGATGGGGTGACGGGCAGGTTCACAAGGGGCTCCTCACGGTCAGGATGTGCGCGGACTCGACACCGGGGTCGAGCCGGACGTAGTTGTGCTCGGTCCAGTTCCAGGTCTGGTCGCTCAGCTCGTCGTGCACCACGAACGGTCGGTGCGGATCGAGGCCGAGTGCCGGCAGGTCGAGATGGACCATCGTCTCGTGGGTGCCGTGCGGGTCGAGGTTGACCACGGTGATCACGATGTCGTCGCCGGCGTGCTTGGAGAAGACCAGGACGGCATCGTGGTCGCTGCCGTGCACCACGACGTTGCGCAACTGCTGCAGGGCCGGGTGCGCGCGACGCAGCTGGTTGAGCCGGGTGATGTACGGCGACAAGGTGCGGCCCTCGGCGGCTGCGGCGTCCCAGTCGCGGATCCGGATCTGATACTTCTCCGAGTCGAGGTATTCCTCCGAGCCGGGCTTGAGCGCGACGTGCTCATAGAGCTCGAAGCCGGCGTAGACACCCCAGCTGGGGGAGCCGAGTGCCGCCAGCGTGGCCCGGACCTTGAACGCCGCGGGGCCGCCGTACTGCAGGTAGGCATGGAGGATGTCGGGGGTGTTGACGAAGAAGTTCGGCCGCATCAGGTGGTCCGACTGGTGGCTGACCTCGAGCAGGTAGTCGCCGAGTTCCTGCTTGCCGGTGCGCCAGGTGAAGTAGGTGTAGCTCTGGTGGAACCCGACGGCCCCCAGCGCGTGCATCATCGCCGGGCGGGTGAACGCCTCGGAAAGGAACAGCACACCCGGATCCACCCGTCGCACCTCGGCCAGGAGCCGCTCCCAGAAGGCCAGCGGCTTGGTGTGGGGGTTGTCGACGCGGAAGATCCGGACCCCGTGCGAGATCCAGTGGCACACGATCCGCAGCACCTCGTTGAAGATCCCACTCGGGTCGTTGTCGAAGTTGATCGGATAGATGTCCTGATACTTCTTCGGCGGGTTCTCGGCATAGGCGATGGTCCCGTCGGCGCGGGTGGTGAACCACTCCGGGTGCGAGGTGACCCAGGGGTGGTCGGGCGCCGCCTGCAGGGCCAGGTCGAGGGCGACCTCGAGGTCGAGCTCACGGGCCCGGGCGACGAACGCGTCGAAGTCCTCGAAGCTGCCCAGGTCCGGGTGGATCGCGTCGTGCCCGCCGTCGGCGGAGCCGATCGCCCACGGTGACCCGGTGTCCTCGGGGCCGGGGGTCAGGGTGTTGTTGGGGCCCTTGCGGTTGACCTCACCGATCGGGTGGATCGGCGGCAGGTAGACCACGTCGAAGCCCATCTCGGCCACTGCGTCCAGCCGGCGCGCAGCGGTGCGGAAGGTCCCACTGGTGACCTTGCCGCTCGCGTCCTTGGTGGCGCCCTCGGAGCGCGGGAAGAACTCGTACCAGCTGCCGAACAGAGCTCGCGGCCGGTCCGCCCACAGCGGATATGGGCCCTCGACGGTGACCAAGTCGCGCAGCGGATGCTCAGCCAGGGCGGCGAGGACCTCGGGCGACTCCAGCACGGCCAGGCGGGCGAGCGCCGGACGGTCGGTGTCGCCGGCGGCCTGCGCGGCAGCGGCGAGGGTACGGCGTACGGCGGCAACGTCGGC
>DATCYH010000661.1:0-3749 GCA_036570405.1 Nocardioides sp. | reverse complement strand
CGAGCCGTCGTCGGGGCCCTCAGGGGTGTCCCACTGCTGCTGTCCCTGGCCCGGCGTCCCCCACTGCTGCTGGCACGGGTCAGGTGCGGGGGCTGCGCCCCACTGCTGCGGTGCGTTCGGGTCGTAGCCGCCCTGCTGGGGCTGGCCGCCCCACTGCTGCTGCGCCGGGTCGGGTGCGGGGGCTGCGCCCCACTGCTGGGGTGCGTTCGGGTCGTAACCACCCTGCTGGGGCTGACCGCCCCACTGCTGCTGGCCGCCCCACTGCTGGGCGTTCGGGTCGAACCCGCCCTGCTGGCCGGGGTGGCCGTTGGGGTCCCAGCCGGCGGCGAAGCCGGTCGCCTGCGGGTTGCCGCCACCGAAGTTGAGCCCGGAGCCGGGAACTCGGTCGCCGTCCGAACCGAAGATGAGCGCGTAGGTCAGACCGGCGATCGCAGCGCCGACGAGCGGAGCGACGATGAAGAGCCACAGCTGGATGATCGCGTCGGAGCCGGCGAAGAGGGCGGGGCCGATCGAACGGGCCGGGTTGACCGACGTGCCGGTCAACGGGATCAGCACGAGGTGGATCCCGGTCAGGGCCAGACCGATGGCTGCAGGGGCGGCTGCGGCACTGGGGTTGCGCTTGTCGGTCGCGGCGAGGATGGCATAGAGGAAGAGCGCGGTCGCGATGATCTCCACGATCAGCGCCGACCAGAGCGCCAGGCCGGAGCCGTCGTCACCGAAGCTGTTCTGCCCCATCGAGCCTTCGGCGTCCCAGCCGTCGAAGCCCTTGTAGATCAGGAAGAGGACGGCGGCGGCGACGATGGCCGAGACCACCTGGACGGCGGCATAGATCCCCGCCTGGACCCAGGCGATTCGGCCAGCCAGTGCGGCACCCACGGAGACCGCCGGGTTGAAGTGCCCACCGGAGATGTGACCCACGGCGTAGGCCATCACCAGGACCGAGATGCCGAAGGCGAGGGCGACGCCGGTGACGCCGACCTTGTCGATGGACATCGCAGCGCCGACGCCGAAGAAGACGAGGACGAAGGTGCCCAGCGCCTCGGCACCGAGCTTCTGGGCAAGAGTCGGTGGTGCGGTGGTCGGGTGTGCGGCTTCTGTGTCGGTCATCCGAGAACCCCTCAATGCAGGCGTGAACCCCTGGCGTTCAGGGGACGCACCGCACTCTAGACGACGCAGGGTGCTCGACTCTGGACCCGCGAGGACCCGGGTGCGAGGCTGGGCCTGGAACAGGCGTCAGGTATCTTGACGTCAAGACAGATGAGAACCCGACAGCAGGGAGATGCCGCGCCCATGGCCAAGATCCTCTACACCTACACCGACGAGGCGCCGATGCTGGCGACTCACTCCTTCCTCCCGATCATCTCGGCCTACGCCTCCACCGCCGGCGTGGACGTGGAGACCCGCGACATCTCCCTGGCCGCGCGCATCCTGGCCCAGTTCACCGACCTCATCCCTGCGGAGCAGCAGGTCGAGGACACGCTCGCCGAGCTCGGCGCGCTGGCCAAGACCCCCGAGGCCAACATCATCAAGCTGCCCAACGTGAGCGCCTCGATCCCGCAGCTCAAGGCCGCGGTCAAGGAGCTCCAGGCCCAGGGTTACGCCCTGCCCGACTATCCCGACGAGGTCCGCTCGGACGAGGACAAGGACATCCGGGCCCGCTACGACAAGGTCAAGGGCTCGGCCGTCAACCCAGTCCTGCGTGAGGGCAACTCGGACCGCCGCGCCCCCGCCTCGGTCAAGGCCTACGCCCGCAAGAACCCGCACTCGATGGGTGCCTGGACCGCGGACTCCAAGACCAACGTGGCCACGATGGAGGACGGCGACTTCCGGCACAACGAGAAGTCGGTGATCATCGCGGCCGATGACGAGCTGCGCATCCAGCACGTCGCCGAGGACGGCACCACCACCGTCCTGCGCGAGTCCGTCCCGGTCCTGGCCGGCGAGGTCATCGACGGCACGGTCATGCACGTGGCCCAGCTGCAGGAGTTCCTCAAGGCCCAGATCGAGCGCGCCAAGGCCGACGACGTCCTGTTCTCGGTGCACCTCAAGGCGACGATGATGAAGGTCTCGGACCCGATCATCTTCGGTCACGTCGTCAAGGCATTCTTCGCCGACGTCTTCGAGCAGTACGGCGACCAGCTCGCCGCCGCCGGCCTCTCGGCCAACGACGGTCTCGGTGGCATCCTGGCCGGCCTCGACAAGCTCGAGAACGGTGCCGAGATCAAGGCCGCGTTCGACAAGGGCATTGCCGAGGGTCCCCGCCTGGCGATGGTCGACTCCGACAAGGGCATCACCAACCTGCACGTGCCGAGCGACGTGATCGTCGACGCCTCCATGCCGGCGATGATCCGCACGTCGGGTCACATGTGGGGCCCCGACGGCAACGAGGCCGACACCCTCGCCGTCCTCCCCGACAGCAGCTACGCCGGCATCTACCAGGCCGTCATCGAGGACTGCCGTGCCAACGGCGCCTACGACCCGACCACGATGGGCTCCGTGCCCAACGTCGGGCTGATGGCCCAGGCAGCCGAGGAGTACGGCTCGCACGACAAGACCTTCGAGCTGGCCTCGGCCGGCAAGGTGCAGGTGGTCAACAAGGCCGGCGAGGTGCTGATCGAGCACGACGTCGAGACCGGTGACATCTGGCGTGCCTGCCAGACCAAGGACGTCCCGATCCGCGACTGGGTCAAGCTCGCAGTGACCCGGGCCCGTGCCTCGCAGACCCCGGCCGTGTTCTGGCTCGACGAGACCCGTGCCCACGACGCCAACCTGATCGCGCTGGTCAACGAATACCTCGCCGAGCACGACATCGACGGCCTCGACATCCGGATCCTCTCGCCGATCGAGGCGACCAGGTTCTCGGTCGAGCGGATCCGCAAGGGTCAGGACACCATCTCGGTGACCGGCAACGTGCTGCGCGACTACAACACCGACCTGTTCCCGATCCTCGAGCTCGGCACCAGCGCCAAGATGCTCTCGGTCGTCCCGCTGATCAACGGCGGTGGCCTGTTCGAGACCGGCGCCGGCGGCTCTGCGCCCAAGCACGTGCAGCAGCTGGTCAAGGAGAACTACCTGCGCTGGGACAGCCTCGGTGAGTTCCTGGCACTCGCTGTGAGCTTCGAGCACTTCGCGCAGACCAACGACAACGCGCGGGCGCAGATCCTGGCCGACACCCTGGATCGCGCCACGGGCACGTTCCTCCTCGAGAACAAGTCCCCGGCGCGCAAGGTCGGCTCGATCGACAACCGTGGCTCGCACTTCTACCTCGCGCTGTTCTGGGCCGAGGAGCTCGCCAAGCAGACCGAGGACGCGGAGCTCGCCGCTGCGTTCGCGGAGCTCGCGGGTGCGCTGCGCAGCAACGAGGAGAAGATCAACGCCGAGCTGATCGGTGTGCAGGGCAGCCCGGCCGACGTGGGCGGCTACTACAAGGTCGACCAGGCCAAGGCCGACAAGGTGATGCGTCCCTCGGACACGCTCAACGCGCTGATCGACGCACTCAGCGTCTGAGCCACACCGAACCGGTCCGTCCCGACACCTATCGCGACGGACCGGTTCGGCATTTCAGCGGCTCAGGCACTGCAGGACCGGAACGGCAACCCGTGCGACGTGCCCGACGCCACGGAATAGGTCGGATACGCGCCGAGGTTGGAGACTGGGATGAGTATGACGACCGCAGCCCCCGCCACCCGCGACGCCACCCGATCGCACTTCGGCCTCGCCGTGCTGGCGCTGGCGATGGGCGGCTTCGC
>DATCYH010000660.1:0-1634 GCA_036570405.1 Nocardioides sp. | reverse complement strand
CTCCGGCAAGGTCACCGGCGCCATCGAGGTCACCCAGGCGTGGCGCGAGCCGATCCAGTGGCAGGAGCCGCGACCGGCCCTGCACGTGCAGGGGAGCACGGCCTATGTCACCGAACCGGCCACGAAACAGATCCACCTGGTCGACCTGACCACCGGCAAGGTGACCGCCAGCCACCAGCTGGACGTCGTACCGAATGAGATCACCGCAACGCCCACGGGCTGAGCCGGTCCTGTCGCGGGGGCCAGTGCTCCGCTACCGTCCCGCCATGAGCAACGTCGAAGCACTCATCGAAGAGTCCATCGAGGTCAACGCCGAGCCGGGCACGGTGTGGGCGCTGGTCACCGACCTCCCGCGGATGGCGAAGTGGAGCCCGCAGGTCGCGAAGACCGTCGTGCGGGGCGGCCCGGTCGGCCTGGGCACCACCGCGATCAACATCAACCGGCGCGGACCGCTGGTGTGGCCGACACGCTCCAAGGTGGTGCGCTTCGACAAGGATCGGGAGTTCGCGTTCCGGATCAAGGACAACACCACGATCTGGTCGTTCACGCTCGAGCCCACAGCCGCTGGCACCCGGATCGTGCAGCGTCGCGAGGCACCGGACGGGGTCACGAAGATCTCCGACGTGCTGACCAAGCGGGTCTTCGGTGGTCACGACGGCTTCCAGGCCGAGTTGCGCGCGGGGATGAAGCAGACCCTCAAGCGGATCAAGGCCGACGTCGAGGCCTAGTCTGGCCCCATGAAGAGCGACCTGTTCGAGCAGACCAACCTCCGGGCCAACAGCCAGGAGCGCTGGGCCCTGCAGAACGACCAGATGCTGCGGGTCGGCCTCGGTCCGGATGTCCTCGCCACGAAGGGCGCGATGGTCGCCTATCAGGGCCAGGTGCAATTCCAGCACGAGAAGTCCGGCTCGATGGCCAAGTTGGCCAAGAAGATCGTCACCAGCGAGGACGTCTCGTTGATGCGGGTCACCGGGCAGGGCGAGGTCTGGTTCGCCGGCGATGCGGGCTATGTCTTCCTGCTGGAGCTGGAGAACGAGGGGATCAGCGCCAACTTCCGCAACCTGCTCGCCTTCGACTCCTCGCTGACCTGGGACATCAACCGCACCAAGGGCGCGGGGATGATGACCGGCGGGCTGTTCAACACCACTGTCGGTGGCACCGGCACGGTCGCGGTGACCAGCGTCGGCAAGCCGACGGTCTTCGACTGCTCCCAGCAGCCGGTGTACGTCGACCCCAACTCCGCCGTCTGCTGGTCCGCCTCGTTGACGCCCGGCGTGCACAACTCGATGAACATGGGCTCCATGCTCCGCGGCGGCTCGGGCGAGGCGGTCCAGTACGTCTTCCACGGCCCCGGCTTCGTCGTCGTACAGGCCTATGAGTGGACGCCGCTCGCGACAGGGGCCTGAGCGATGAAGAGCCATCTCTTCGACACCGCGAACCTTCCGGTCCAGTCCGTCGAGCGCTGGGCCAAGCAGAACTCGCGCTCGCTGCGGGTCGGCCTCGGTCCGGACGTGCTCGCGGCCAAGGGTGCGATGGTCAGCCACCGCGGCCAGCTCACCTTCCAGCACGAGAAGGCTGGCTCGATGGTCAGGCTCGCGAAGAAGGTCGTCACCAGCGAGGACGTCGCGCTGATG
>DATCYH010000659.1:0-1865 GCA_036570405.1 Nocardioides sp. | reverse complement strand
TGCAGGCCGTGGCCTGTTTCGCGGCTCAGGAGAGACTTCCGCCGACATGCGTCGTCAGGTCCTGAGCGGTCATCCGCCACCCTTCGACTCGCGCTACTCGTCGTCGTCGGCGTCCGGGTCGCGCAGCGGTCGGTGAACTCCGCTGGGGTCGGGCAGGTGGAAGCTGTAGTGCCCGTCGATGCCGATGTGGGCGCGCACGAACGCCGACAATCGCTCGACATCGGTGTCGAGCACCGGGTATCCGCCGGCTCGCAGCGCGGCGAGGGCGCGGTTCTCGTAGACGGTGTTCCACACGACGACGCAATTGAGCACCAATCCCAGCGCCGAGAGCTGGTCTTCCATGCCCTCGTAGTAGGCGCGGGTCATCTCGCCCTTGCGGCCGTGATAGATCGTGCGCGCCAGGTCGTGACGACCCTCGACGAGATTGGACTGGGCCTTGCCCTCGCGCCGGTAAGGTTCGTCGTCGGCCAGGCGCAGGATGTGCAGGGTCTTGAAGATCCGCCCGAAATGGGCGATGGCCTGGCCCAACGCGGTCGGCTGCCCGTCGCGGGAGATCATCCTGGTGACCTCGTGCGCCGACACCTCACCGGAGTGGATCGACACCGCGATCCGGCACATGTCCTCCCAGTGCGCGGCGATCTTGGCGGTGTCGATCACCCCGCGCGCCGCCTTGTCCAGCGGCCCGTAGTCGGCTCGGGCGTCGATGCGCCACAACCGCTGATCGGGCAGGTTCGCCAGCTGCGGCCGGTACTGGCGGCCGATCAGATGCAGCAGTCCGAACACGATGTCGGAATACGACCCGGTGTCGGTGATGATGACCTCCGGAATCCGCCCGCCGTGCTGGGACACGATCACGTCGATGGTGTGCAGCGAATCGCGAGGTGTTCCGCGCAGCACCTTGCCTGCCAGCCCGGCGGACTGGTCGTTGAGCATGTTCAACCAGGTGATGCCCAGTTTCCGGCCGAAGTACTTCGGGTTCGGGCGGGCGTTATGGGTGCGCACGGGCACCACGAACCGCATCCCGTCCACCGAGGCGACCAGCCCGCCGCCCCACGCTTGGGCCAGGGGGATGTCGGCCTGGGCGTCGACCAGCACGGCGTTGGCCGCCTCGATGGTCTCGGCCCGCACGTAGCACTGGTCGACGTGCAGCAGCCGATCCCTGGTCAGGGCGTCGACACCAGGCGTTGTCACCGGTTTGAACCCGACGTTCATCGCATAGGAACAGAGCACGGCCGCCACCGACAAGCCGAGGTCGGCGACGCGGGCCTCGTTGCCCGAGGTGTGGGTGAACGCCTCGGTGAAACCGGGATGCCAGCTCATCACCTCCGTGACCAGTTCCGGCAGGTCCACACGCGGGATCATCGCCTCCACCCGGCGGCGCAGGTCGACCAGCGACGCGGGCTCGGCCTTGGCGTCCAGCGCGGCGACGTGCAGTTTGCCGTCGGCGTCGATGCTGGCTGGGGTGTCCTCGCCCAGCCGTGCGGCCAACTCCCGATAAGCGGTCTCCAACGCCGTCGCGTGATCGGTCAGCAGCTGCGTCGGCGCGGCGGGCAGGCCCAGCGCGTTCATGCCGGCGTCACGCGCAGCCTCCCAGGCTTCGCCTGCCAGCAGGTGCGCCCGCGGGTCGCGCCACCGCGACGAACGCACCGCGAAGATGCTGCGGTGCTTGAGGTGTCGGTGGAACTGTTCCAACACGCAGATCGTGTAGGAGTTCCGGTCGACGGTGCCCTCCGGTCGGCCCGGCGTGTAGATCAAGCGCTTCCACGCGCCGACGATCAAGTCGTGGTCGACCTTGCGGGCGTCCAGCAGGTTTGCCGGGATCTTGCCCGACGACCTGGATGTCAGCAGCTCGGCGAGGGTCTTCA
>DATCYH010000658.1:0-14709 GCA_036570405.1 Nocardioides sp. | reverse complement strand
ATCCGCTGCTGCTGCGGCGACAGCAAGCGCGACGGCTATGACGAGTTTGGAGACGATGAGAGCCACCAGCAGGTCGAGGAGCTTGCGACTCGCGCCCTTGGTGGCAGGCCACAGGCGGGCGGCGAACACGAGCGGGGCGAGCGCGACGACGATGTAGATCAGCGCGGCACGCACCACGAGCTCGGCGACGAGCGCCAACCCCGCAAGGACGCTCACCAGTCCGAGGACGAAGACCACGAACGCCGACGCGGGCCCACCGGAGAGATGGCTGAGCGTTCCGACGACGGCACTGAAGCTGGCGATGTCATCCTGGAAGTTGTCGAGGACCTGGCCGGACAGCGCGTCGGTGACACGAATGAGGATCTGGGTGATGGTGACGAGACCGACCATCCCCAGGATCGAGATCGGCAGCTCGAGCCCGATGCGGCGCAGCATCCCGCCGACATCGCCGGTGAGCGCGCCTTGGACGATCCCGGCGAGGACGAACAGCAGGAGAAGGCTGGCGCCGATGCTGGCGGTGGTGGCATAGGGGCCGTCGCCGGTGACGAACCAGTCGGCCTGGACGTTGGGGTCGGTCGAGTCGACGAAGAAGTTGAAGACGCCACCCACGACCCAGACAACGGCATCGATGACCCAAGCGGTGAGCCCGCCGATGATCATCTCAAAGCCAGCAGTGGCGACGTCGCCGACGAAGCCGGTGACCTTGTCGATGGCCCAACCGATGGGGTTGGGGAACCCGAACGCGACGATCACGTCACCGGCTCCCCGTCCATCCGCGTGAACCCCTCGAGCGCCTGGTCGAAGGGCTCGGCGTCCCAGGGCTGGTCATGGGGCCCAGTGATCGGGGTCGGCCCCGGTACGTCGCGCACGCCGTCGATCCGCCAGTCGCCGCCGACCCACGCCAGGTCGAGGGTGACGGTGACGAACTCCGACTGCGGAGCTGCGACGCCAGCGGCGGACAAGACTGTGACCGTCCAGACCGATACGCGGGCTTCGCTGTCGCTGAAGTGCTCGACGCGCCATGCGAGCGGGCGGACGAGCCACCACACCCGACCTTCGGCTTGGGCGAGCTGGTCGCGGGCGATGGAGATGTCCGCTACGACGTCCTCGGTGAGTCGAGGAGCGGCGACGGAGGTGGCGATCTCCGAGATGGCATCCTCGATCTCCTCGTCCGTGAAGTAGAGCCAATGCTGAGACGCCGTTGCGTACGCCAATCCCGCAGCGACGGCTCCCGGTTCATCCGGGATGAGCCCGACCGCGACGCTCGCAGCTTCACCTGTCGGTCCCGCGACGCCGGCAGGACTCCGCGGGCGAGGTGAGTCCGCTGCCGGCGGGTTGTCATCACGGTCAGGACTCGGCTGTTCGTCGCCGGTCAGGCGGACCAGGAACACCCCGGCCAGGAGGCTTAAGACCGCCAACGCGGCGATGATCGCCGTCCGCCGGGATGGCGGGCCGGGCTGGCGGCTCATCAGCTCGCCGCCTCGAAGAGCATGTTGACCGCCGTAGGGGCGACTCCGGCGAGGATCGCCCCCACGACACCGCCGAGGGCGAGGGTCTTGCCGCGGCTCGCCCCGCCGTAGCTTCCGCCCTCACGGGCGAGCCCGTACATGGCGGCACCGATCAGGAGAGCCGCCAGGCTCCCCCACAGCGCGAGCATCTGCGACCAGTTGAGGAGCTGCTGGATCAGTTCGGCACCGGGCATGCCGTCCGTGCTGGGGTCGACCTCGACCTGGGCAACCACATTGGGAACAGCGATCATCAGGGAGGCCTCCTTGGGACGGTGCGACGTAGGCGTCACTCCCGTAGGCCCCTGAGCAGCCGAGAACTCTCCAGGCGGTCGCGAAGAAGTCGGGTCGACGAGGGCCTACCTGGGCATGAAGCGACCCAAGCTCGGCGCGGGCATTTCGCTCGGTTGCCTCGTCACGATCGGCGGGTTCACCGCTCTGCCAATACTTGCCATCGGCGTTGAGGACGGGTCAGCGCCCGGATGCACCAGCTCTGGAGCGGTCGCTGACGACGGCACCCCGAGCATCCTCGGGCCGTCGGCCCTCACGGTCCCGGACCTGCGCGCCTGGTGGGAGAGCACCAATCGAGGGCAACCCTCCCGGCTGCGCGTCGCCGTCGGCGATCTGATCGCGCTCTATGTCACGGAAGGGGACGTAGAAGGTGTGCGCGGCGACCTGGCGTTCGCGCAGGCCGTGCTCGAGACGGGGTACTTCACCAACACCGACACCGCGATCAACAACTACGCAGGCATCGCCCACTACGACAGCGTCCCATCCGGCGCGTCGTTCGCAGACCCGATCATCGGCGTGCGAGCACAGATCCAGCTACTCAAGAAGTACGCCCTGGGCAACGACACGCCGCTCGCGAACCCCGACGTCGCCCCTCGCGCCGGAGCATCCGCAAACACATGGGGCGGACTCGCCGGCACGTGGGCATCCGACCTCACCTACTGGACCTCGCTCAGCTCCGTCTACGAGTCCATGGGCGCCAGCACTGGCTCCGCGCCTGCGCAGCTCGAGCCGCTCGCCTCCTCGACGCCGACCGGCTGTCCGACCGGTGAGCTGGCGATCAGCGGCGACTACGCGCTCCCGATCGAACGACGCTGGTACGACGAGCACCCCGAATGGTTCATCCGACCGCACCACGACTACCCCGCCATCGACATCCCGGTCCCGGTCGGCACCCCGCTCTTCGCTGTCACCAACGGCGTGGTCGTCAGCACTCCGCGGGAAGGACGCTGTGGCATCGGCGTCGTCATCAACGGTGACGACGGGGCGCAGTACTCCTACTGCCACGGTCTGCCCGGCACCCGGGCCGTGGTCAACGGAGACCATGTCACCGCCGGCCAGTACCTCCTCGACAGCGCCTCTACCGGCAACAGCACCGGCCCCCACGTGCACTTCAGCATCCAGACCGACGGAGCGAGACGCTGTCCCCAGACGTTCCTGGTTTCGATAGCGGAGGGTCAGCCGCTCGCCTCGCGGGGCCTCCCCGCCTCCGGCTGCACCAGCTGACGTAGGTTCGATCCGTGGCCTCGTTCCATGCCGTCTACTACCGATCGTCCGACGGCACCGAGCCCGTTCGGGCCTATCTCGATGACCTGGATGGTGAGGTCGCAGCAGTCATCGCCAACCAGATCGATCGCCTGAACCTGCTCAGCGATGCGGTTCCCCACCTGCCGTTCCCGCACAGCTCGCAGGTCGAGGGCGAACTGCGCGAGCTGCGGTGCCACTACGGGCGGCAGCTCTTCCGGGTCTTGTACCGGCGTTCGGGCCGACTCCTCGTGCTGCTCCACATCTTCTCAAAGCGGACCGCCAAGATCGCCGCTGCTGAGATTGCGGTGGCCCAGGAGCGCTGGGACGATTTCAGGCAGCGAATGGACGCAGAGCCCCGCCGGCCCCCTCGTGCAGCCGGCCACGATGCGCCCTAGCGAGTTCGCAGAACTGCTAACCTGGTCCCGTGAGGTGAGCCCCATGGCGAACAACGACAGCCCGATCGGGACCAGCGTCGAGGAGCACGTTGACCAGCGCCGCACCCGCAGCCAGAAGTACCGCGAGACGCAGGATCGGCTTCGCCCGTTCGAGGAGATCGCAAGGGTCGTCATCATGCGCCGCGCTCAGCTCGGCCTCACCCAGCAGGAGCTCGCTGAGCGCATGGCCACCACCAAGTCGGTCATCTCACGCATCGAGAGCGGCCAGCACCGCGCCAGCACCGACACCCTGCGCCGCCTCGCCGAGGCCCTCGAAGGCCACGCCGTCATCGGCTTCGAATTCCACTCGGACCAAGATCTCCAACCCGACCTCGTACGCCTGTAGCCAGAGCTGCACGATCCGGCGTTAGTGGACAGGTTCTGCGAGCCGCAACCGCGGCAAGGACGGTAGAGCGACAGCTTCACGATCATCAGTGCAAAGCTCGGTCACGTCTGGTCGATCGACCCGTTGGTGGGGCCGAGTAGCGCAGGCCGTTCGCCGTTCAGAACGACACCGAGCTCATCGGCGCGTATGAACCGGTAACTCTGCGGCACGTGGAACGTCGGCCTGCGACGACGAAGCTCCGACAGGTCGAGCGGCTCGGCGAGCACACGTACGTTGCTGACGTTGATCGCCACAGCGAGAGAGGCCCCGGCGAAGTACTCCCAGTACTCGCTGCGGGTGAGGCCGGAACGATCGCCGTACGACTTCCACATGGCCGTGCGAGATCCAACGTCCGTCGAGGTGATCGTGAGCGACCCGACGATCGCCCGACGGTTCCGGGAGCCGTAGAGGAGCGCCGTCGAGCCATCTGGGACGCTCCAGGTACGGCGACGGAACTCAACGGTCTTCGACCCGTCGAGGAGGCGTTCCACATGCGGTGACCGAACCGACAGGAGGACGACCGGGTGCGGTGTCACCGTCATGTCGCCATCGTAGCGAGCCTTACGAACATCTGTTCGGTCACGGGTTGGGGGAAGTGGGTGAGCCCTTTGCCCGGTTCGAGGTCGCCCATAACCTCACGGTAGTCAGCGAGACTTAGCGGCCGGCGGAAGACGGTCGTGTGCGAGAACCGCAGCGCCATCACGCAGCCGTTGCGGGCGAAGCTTCGGATCTGTTTCTCATTGAGCACTCCGAGATGGGAGAACCTGCTGATGAGTTGGCTGACGTCGCCCACCACGACGTCGTCGAGGAGCGACCATCCTCGGAGGGTGCCGCCGCCGAACCGAGGGTCCCCGGTGACCTGCCACAGGAGTCGTGCCGGGGTTGCGAACAAGCCTGGCGATGTCGGTGACCGGAAGTACACATGCTCACGGCGAAGCGCCACCGAACGTTCACGACCCCACAGGCGGCCCTCGCTCAGGGCATGGTCGAACAGTTCGACGGCGTAGTGCGGCTTGATCGGAATCCTGATCGTCCGCAGGCCGGACCCGGTCACAATCACCGGGTGAAAGATGCTCTCGATGGAGTGAGCTGCCTCCGGGCTCGGGACCAGCAGGGCGAGGGCCTCGGCGTGCTCAGCACTTAGGTATTCGGCGAGGGGAGGGACGGAGAGCGCGGCGCTGACCTGACGAATAGATGCGATCCCGCTCATCGGCACCGCGGTCGGTGCCACATCGGGAAGGAATCCTTCGTGGGCGCAACGGTTCTCGATCCACTGGCCGGGGTCCTCGTCAGTGATCCGGACCGCTGCTGCACCCTCCTCGATGCAGTTGTCGCGGAGCCAGCCGAGCAATTGCCGCGCGAGGGTTGGCTCGGCGGGCCCCCGTCGGACCCGACAAATCGGCACGTCGAGAACGTCGCCGGCGGTCACCGCTGCGAGCGCCACCGGATCACTCCTGTCGCACATTAGGTAGAGGCGTGTTCGGGCAACTTCGGTCGCCAGTGCGTGAAGGTATCCGCGCCACGCCCTGAACGTCTCACCGGCACGCTGGTTCAGGAAAACCCGGGCGACGCGGTCGATGTCTCCAGTGGTGACCTCCCGCACCTCGATATCGGTCCCTTGTAGGTAGCGGCCTTGGTAAATGTCTCCCCGGACAAGTTGATCCGCAGCGAGAATCATCTCGGAGACGGAAACGACCTCGATGTCTGCCAGCTCCTTGAGTGTCGCTGCGCAGGCTTGGCGGAACGGGATGTCTTCGGTCACGAACCAGCGTGCACCTGCAGTAGCAGCACGGACGGCAAGAAGAATGTCGGCCCGGTGCGGGTCGACCGCGGCCCCGAGGGCCTCGTACGCCTCCCTCAGCAGGCGGTCAGCGACCTTTGACGGGATCCGGAGGTCCTCGAAGTTGAGGGCGTAGTTGATGTGCTTCTGGCGCTCCGCGAGATCGGCCCGGCCGTTGATCTCGACGAGCGAGTGATCGACGAGGCCGAAGACGACTTCGGCTCGAACCCAATCCGCCAGCAGGTTCTCGGTGACTAGCGGATTCCCGTCGGCGCCCCAGATAAGGAGTTGGGTGTCGAGCGCGGCAACGGGCCGGTCGTCAGCGTCTCCGGCCAGGCTGAACAGGTCAGGTTGGCCGAAGGACCTCCACCAGAGCGTAAGGACCCTGTCGCCCTTGCCGCGGCCGGGTCGCTCGTTCCGCGGAGAGAACCCGAGGCGCTGCCAGACGTCGTTCGCCTCATAGTCCCGCCGGCACCAGAGGCGAATACCCCGCAGGTGGTCCTGGTGGCGGCGGACGAGTTCATCGACGAGCGCTCGAGCTGCCCCAGTCTTGCGGTGCTTGTGGGCGACCACGAGCTGGCGGATCGTAACGCTGTACGCCGGAAGGTCGTAGAGGAGGTAGCCAGCGATCTGGTTGTCGATGATGGCGACCAAGAGCGTGCCCTTGCGGATGCGTTGCTCGACGGCTTCGTCCGGCAGGAAGCCGACCGTCGCCTTCCCTTGTCGCAGTAGCTCCAGGACCGCCTGTAGCTCTGCCACGTTGCAGTCACGTACTTCCACGCGGTCCCCTCCACCTCACCGGAAGGCACATTAGGTCCTGGCTACGATCGCCCTTCGTCTGGCGACCTGGCGTCGACGTTGAGTTCGCTGGTTTGATCTGGCCTCGGGGTGCTGGGGCCCGTCCCTTCTCATTGCCGGGACGGCATCATCGAGGTCGAGCACAACGAGATCCGCGCCAACTCCGGGCGCCTTTGCATGAGGTCGGCACGGTTCGCACACGAACAGCACGCTTCGCCAGCGCCTCATGCCGGGCAACCTTTCATGAGTGCGGTGCGTTGGCATCGGACGACGAGCTCATCACGATGGTTGTAGCCGCGGTGTTCGAGGGTGACGATGCCCTGCCCCGGCCGGGACGACGACGGTCGTGCCGCTACAACCTCCGTTTCCGCGTGGAGTGAATCACCGTGCCGGACGGGTGCGGGAAAGGCAATCGCTTGGAACCCCAGGTTCGCAATGGTGGTGCCGAGGGTGGTCTCGTACACCGAGATTCCCACCACCGTCGACAGCGTCAGGAGACTGTTAACTAGTCGTGTTCCGAATTCGGTCTCGCGGGCAAAGCTCTCATCGAGGTGCAAAGGCTGCGGGTTCATGGTCATCGTAGAAAAGAGAGTGTTATCAGCTTCCGTGATGGTGCGGGTCACCACGTGTCGAACGACCAAGCCGGGAATCATCTGCTCAAACCAGAGGCCGCTCGTGTTGGCGCTCATGCCGGTCCTCCTCCTGACTGACTGCGACAGCTCATCTTCCAACCTCGCCGGCGAGGGCGTCCCGAATTACCCATAGCACATTCGGGTCAACTAAAGCTTCAGCATTGCGCACTTCTCGGCCGTTCACCACGTCGGCTACCGCCAGTTCCGCAAGCTTGCCCGACCGTGTTCGAGGTAGCTGCGCTACTGCAGCGATCCTGTGCGGGACGTGACGTGGAGAACACATCGATCGCACGATCTTGCGAATGCGATCGGCGAACAGATCATCCAACTTCACTTCGTCCGCCAAGACCACGAGCAGCACGATCATCACGTCGACGCCTCCTTGGGCATCAACCCGGTCCTGCCCGAAGACCAGCGACTCTTTGATGCCATCGATGCCGTCGACAGCCCTGTAGATCTCGGCGGTGCCTATGCGAATTCCACCCGGGTTGAGCGTTGTGTCGCTGCGGCCGTGAATGACGATCCCGCTGCTACGAAACGCTTGACCGTCGCTACCGGTCCAGCTGGCGAAGTCGCCGTGATGCCAGATGCCGTACCCGTCGTGGGCGCCCGCAAACCGGTCGTAATACGCCGCCTGATATCGCAGGTTCTTCGAGTCTGCCCAGAAGCCGAGCGGCTGGTTCGGGAACGGTTGCGTGCAAACGAGCTCCCCCTTGATCCTGGGATCGAGCGGTTGGCCCGAGTCGGCCCAGACGTCGACGGCCATGCCCAGACCGGGACGCTGAATCTCACCGGCGTGGACGGGCGAAGTCGGGTCACCCAATACGAAGCAGCCGCAGAGATCGGTGCCACCGCTGATAGAAGCGAGGTGAACGTCCTTCTTCACCTCGTCGTACACCCAGGCATAGCGTTCCGGACTCAGAGGTGACCCCGTCGACGCGATGGCCTTCAAAGAGCTCAGTTCATGGTGGCGGCGTGGGCTGTAGTGCTCGTTCGCGAGGACGTCCAGGTACCTGGCTCCCACGCCGAGGACGTTGATCTGATGTTCGTCGACGATGTCCCAGAGCCGGCCGGGTCCGGGGTAGACGATGCTGCCGTCCACCAAGACGATGGTGACCCCCCACGCGAGCGCAGACACCTGCCAGTTCCACATCATCCACCCGCAGGTCGTCACGTAGAGCAGTCGGTCCCCAGCAGCAAGGTCGCTGTGCAACTGGTGTTCCTTGGCGTGCTGGAGCAGCACGCGTCCGGTGGCGTGCACGATGCACTTCGGAGTCCCGGTGGTCCCGCTCGAGTACAGCACGTACCAGGGATGGTGGAAACTGCGACGGGTCATCGGCGCTCGCTCGCCGCGGTGTGGAGCCAGAAACGCTTCGAATCCGTCCGCACCTGCAGAGCCCACGATCACGGTGCGACGCACCGACGGGAGACCATCCACGATCTCGTCGCGCACCTGCCTTCGGTCATGAACAGTGCCGTTGTACTCGTAGTCGTTGGTGGCGAAGAGCACCGTCGGTTCGATCTGGCCGAACCGGTCGAGCACTCCGGCGGCACCGAAGTCCGGACTGGTTGAGGAGAACAGTGCGCCCACCGCGGACGCGCCCAGCATGGCCACGACCGCCTCGATGCCGTTCGGCAGCCACGCGGCGACGCGGTCGCCTTCCGCAACGCCTGCTTGGGTCAGGGCGGCGGCCATGGCGCCGACCTCCGTAGCGAGCTCGGTCCAAGACACCGTCCGCGTCGAGCCCTCCGACACCGCAATGACAGCCGGCTCGGGACCGGTGTGACGGAGGACGTGCTCAACGATGCTGAGCGACGCGTTCGGGAAGAACCGCGCCTCGAGCATCGAGGCGCCGGGATCGAACACGACGTCTCCTTGGTCCCCCACGAGATCGCATTCTTCCCACACGGCCGTCCAGAACTTCTCTGGTTCCTGTACCGATAGAGCGTGAAGCGACTCGTAGTCTGGGCAACGCAGTCGGGTCGCGAAGCGCGCCATCTTCGTTGACTTCGCCCTCTGCGGCGACGGCGACCAGAGCAGTTCACCCGGTTCCGTCATGTGGCGCCCTGGGGTGACGGCCCGGGGCGGTATCCCGCCAGCAGAAGCACTGCGCCGAGTGCGCCGACCGCCGCAACGACGAAGCCAGTCAGCTCGCTGGTTGCATAGATGGGCAACAGCACCGCGGGTGCGATCGCCCCGCCGAGGAACTGCGCCGACAGGGCCATCGACATCGCTCCACCACGGTTCTCCGGGGTGCTGCGTGCCGCGAGGGTTGTCACTGCAACGCGGGCCGCCGTGGTGGCGGCACCGGCTAGCGCCACGCACAGCGCCAAGGCGACAGGTGTGGGAGCGATCCCGGCGCTGAATGACGCTGCGGCCAACACCGCAGCAGCGGCGATACCGAACTGGCGGGTGGAGCGAGTATCGGACCATTTGCCCAGGGGCGATCCTGCGACGAGGCCGGCGACGCCGAACGCTGCGACCACGGCGCCGCGCAGATGACCTTCAAGACCGAACTGGGCCGACGCATGCACGGCGGCAAGGGTCATCACTCCCGTGGCCGTCAGATGTGCTCCGAGAGCGATCCCTCCCGCGCGCAGCAGGCGCATGTTGGCCAAGGCCAGGACCCTGCCTTTGGGCTCGGTCTTTGCGCGACGAACCGGTGGCATCAGGCTCGACAGCACGAGGGCAAACATCGCGGCCACGACGAACCCCCAGCGCCATGAGACAACTGCAGCTGCTCCGCCAACCACCGGGGCCAGGAATTGTCCCGCGGCCTGCATGCTCCCGAATCGTCCCAGGACACTCCCGAGTGCGTCAGCAGGCGTGGCGCTCGTGATCACAGCGAGCAGCACCGGGGAGGTGAAGGCATTCGCAAGTCCTTGACCCGCCCGGGCGGCGATGAGCCAGCCGAGGTCGGGAGCGGCCGCGCAGGCCAGACCGCCGAGGGCGTAGGCGAGAAAGCCCGCAACGATTACCCGCCGATAGCCAAGACGCTCGGCCAACGAACCGGAAACTGTCATACCGGCGGCGAAGGTCACCATGTAGACGCTGATCGTCAGCGCCGACGCTTCGATCGTGATGTCGAGATCATGAGCGATCTCGGGCAGCATGGGAATGACCATCGACCCACCAAAGGGGCCGAGGATGCCCCCAAGGTAGACGCCGACCATGCTCCGTCCTGGCCCGGCAGACTTGGCGTCGGGAGTTGGTGATGGATCGTCGACTGGCCGCCCGCTGTCAGGGCGGATGTGCACTGCACGTCTCCTAGTTCTCGACAGTGCGCCAAGGTGCGAGGCGTCGCTCGAGTGCCTTGAGCAGCACGTTGAGGACAATCGATATGACGATGAGGATCATTACTCCTGCGAGGTACTCGTCAGTCTTGAACGATGCTGCCGCTGCACGAATGCGGTAGCCGATGCCCTCCACTGAGGCGATGAATTCTCCGATGACTACGCCGATGATCGCACGACCGATGGCCAGTCGGATGCCGCTGATGATGAATGGAAGGGTGCCTGGAAAGATGACGTCGCGGTAGAGATGAATTCGACCCGCACCGAACGAGCGGGCGGCCTGGATGAGGCGGTCATCGACGGTTTTCACGCCCGCCGCGGTGTTGATTAGGAGTGGAAAGAACGCCATGATGAAGACGATGGCAACCTTGGACTCGATGCCGAGCCCAAACCAGATCACAAACAGCGGGGTAAGCGCGAGGGTCGGCGTGGAGTAGATGCCATTGATGATGGGATCTAGAGCGAGACCCAAACGCCGGACGGATCCGACGATCAGTCCGGCGGGAATGCCTATGGCACCCAGGGCCAGTCCGACAACGAACTCGTGGCCACTGGTGGCGAGGTCGCCCATCAATGGGCCCCTGTAGAGAGTTAGGAAGCCGCCCCAGATTTCCGAGGGGTAGGAGAAGAACAGGGGGTCTACACCAACTGTTTGTGCGTATAGCTCCCATGCTCCGAGGATGGCGAGGATGGTCAGAGTGGGCAGCAGCAGGCCTTCTCGGCGCCTGAACCATGACCTTCGCTTCTCGAGGACCCTGCCGGTCTTGTTGTTACCGGACAGCTGGTCCTGTGTGCCGTCCCTAGGTATGGAGGTTGTGTGAATAGACATCGGTCTACGTCCTCTTGCTACTTATCGCGCCGAACTTCACGGCGCAGATGCGTCCAGATTGACGATCGGTACTCGCCGTAGCGGAGGCGTTCCTCCGGAGTGCCGACGTCCACTCCTCGAATCTGTGGTAGGTCGACTCGCACTTCCTCCGAGATGCAGCCCGGATCGGCACTCATGAGGATGACGCGGTTGGATAGGAATAGCGCTTCATCCATGTTGTGCGTGATGAACAAAATGGTGCGCTGCTCCGCAGCGATCATTGATCGCAGCTCCTCGCGCAGGATCTCTGCGTTCTGGGCATCGATGGCTGCGAACGGCTCATCCATCAGCAACGTTTCGGACTCGGCGGCGAAGGCCCGCGCAAGACCGACTCGTTGTTGCATGCCACCGGAGAGCTGATGGGGGTACTTGTTCTCGTTCCCCTTAAGCCCGACGAGTTCGAGGTAGTGCATGGCACTATCTCGAAGTTCCGACTTGCTGCGGCCCTTGCGGCGATATGCCTGACCGACCATGACATTGTGGAGTGCGGACTTCCAGGGGAGTAGCGCGAAACTCTGGAAGACCATCGCGCGGTCTCCTGCTGGCCCGTTGACCGGGCGACCGCAAGAGGTAATGGTCCCTTCGTTCGCCTTCAGGAGACCCGCTACCAGGAGCAGGAGCGTACTCTTGCCGCATCCGCTCGGGCCGATGATGGATACGAATTCGCCCTTGTTCACCGAGAACGAGACGTCCTCGAGGACGGCCACGCGTGAGTAGCCAAAGGTTAGTCCCTTGGCTTCGATGACACGCTCGGTGTCTACGTGCGACGGCGGGTTGGCCCTCATCGTTCTTGTTTCACCTACAAGCTTCGTCATTCCCATGGTCTCTTGGCCTTCGTCGAAGTCGGTCTGCCGAAAGGGGGGGTGGGGGCGGGCGGCCGCCGCTTGGGGGAATGCCTCGGCAGCCGCCCGCAGGACGGTTATGGGAGAAGCGAGTCGTCGTAGAGATCGTCGACGGTGGGCACCGGGTCAAGCGACGCGTAGTCGGCGACCAGGTCGATGGTCCACTGCAGACCTTCCGGATTGACTCGAGCGTCGTATGCGATCGTGTCTTCCATGAAGTCGAAGCCCTCCTGGATCACGTCGATGTCGGTGCCGCTTGACTCCGCGACAACTTGGACCGCTCGATCGGGGTCCTCTTGGATGAGTTCGCCGGCACGGATGAGTGCGTCAAGGAAGGCGCGTAGGGCCTCGGGTTGTTCGCCGATCGTCGACTCCGACACGGCTACGACCTCGTTGGGATAGCCGTCAACGAACTCGTTCATCGCCGCCAGCTCGGTGAGACCGGCCCGGTCTGCTTGCACATCGAAGGGCGGGAACAGCAGGGTGCCTGCGGCCTGTCCGTTCTGGACGGCCGCGAAGCGTTCGGCCAGACCGCCGACCGCCACGAAGGTGCTCTCAGCCGAGCCGGCCCCCTCTTCGTCGAGGAGCCAACGCAGCTGGATGTCGGTGCCGTTGCCTTCATTGAACATCGCAACGTTCTGCCCGGCGAGATCCTCCAGCGACTCGATGTCATCCCCGACGTAGAGCCGGTAGAGGTTCTCGGTCACTGTCGCCCCGATGATCTTCAGGTCGCTTCCCTGTGCACGTGCGTTCACGATGTTCTCAGGCAGCGTGATCGTGACGTCGGCTTGACCGGCAGCGACGGCGGCCACGGCATTGGTGCCGGCGACCTCCACCAGTTCCACTTCGAGGTTGTTCTCTTCGAAAAGTCCCTCCTCCATGGCCACGATGAAGGTCATGTAGGGCAGGCCCTGCAGGCCAGCGGTGACACGGAGGGTCGTCGGCTCGTCCAACCGCGCTTCGGATTGCCCTGTGGCAGTTGAACTCGCGTTCCCAGACTCATTCGGCTCGGTCGTTTCGACTGTTGTCGCTGAACCCTCTTCTGCGTCGTCGTCGTCGCCGCAAGCGGCGAGCGCCAGCACCGGCACGCACAAAGCCGCGACGAACCTCAATGCTCTGAGCTTCATAGTTCCTCCCCTAGGTATGTTTGGTATATGATATATCTTCGTAGATATACGTCAAGGGTCAACGTGAAGCTCTCTGCAGGAACTAGGGCGAGGGGGGAGGATCGATGAGTCCGGAGCGGGCGCGTCCACTGATCACGTGCAACTTCGTCGCCTCGGCCGCCAGGTCCGGGTCGCCGGCGCGGATTGCCGCGACGATGGCCTGATGCTGAGCCACGCTCTCTTCAACGTTGTTGATCGCTACCGGTCCAGCGCCAAAGGACTGCCACAGTCTGCGGATCATTGAGTTGAGGAGCGGCGCACGCGCGCCTTCGATGATCCCGAAGTGGAACTGGCGGTTCAGTTCGACCAGCTCTGCGGGGTCGGAGAGGACGTCGGCGGTCATCTTGTCAACGACCCGCTCGAGATCGTTTACCTCTTCCGGTGTCATCCGCCGAGCGGCCAAGGACGCTGCGAGCGCTTCTAGCGAAGCTCGGATCTCAAAGTTTTCTTGGGTGGGCCCGAAATCGACCTCGACGACAGTTGCACCGCAGTGGGGGTCGTAGGTGACCAGGCCTTCGCTCTCCAAGCGTCGGAGAGCCTCCCGGACGGGTGTGATGCTCACGCCGAGGGCGGCGGCGACGTCGCGCTGGCGCAGGGGCTGACCAGGCCGGTACTCGCCGTTCTGGATTTGGGAGCGCAGCGCTCCGGTGACCATGTCGATCTTGCTGACGTACATGCTTCTCGACGTCTCCTTCGCCTCGGCGACGGTCGACGCCTCCGCGGCGACCGCGGACGCGTCCTCCTCCACCTTGGTGTCGACGGCCGCGACCTGCGACATCATATTAGATATTTCTAGGGGCTAGCAGCCGGTTCGCATTCGAGCGGAGCAGTGCGTTGGTGACGTCGTCGTCCAGGCCGAGCCCACGGACCTGCTCGATGACCCCTGGCATCCCGTAAGGCATGTGGGGGTGGTCGGTACCGAGCACCAACCGGTCCGTGCCCCAGGCGTCGATCGCCGCGACCATCGCCGGGCGTGAGTTAAGAGCGAGGTCGAAGTGCAATGTTCGTAGCACTTGAGTAGGCCGTGGGCTCTTCGGGTCATCGGGGACGATGAATCGTTCCCAGTAGATATCCAGACGGTCGGCCAACGAAGCGATGCCCCCACCGAGGTGGCTGACCACGAGACGCTCGAAGGCATCGGGCCGGTTCTGGATCAAGGGCGAGAGGCACAAACGCGCCAGGGCCCGGCTCTGCTCGTGCATGAATCCAGCAGCGATGCTCAGGCCTCGCTCCTCGTATCCCTGCGAGCACACCGGCGCAGTCGGATGGACGAGCACCACCGTTTGACGGTCGGCGACGTAGTCCCAGAACGGTTCCAGCGAGGGATCGTCGATCTCGGCGCCGCGTATGTGTGAACAGATCAAGACGCCGGCGACCACGGGATGACCCTCCCAGTGCTGCATTTCCGATGCTGCCGCCTCGCCCTGCGGCAATGGGACGGTCAGCAGGACTTGCAATCGGTCCTCGCC
>DATCYH010000657.1:0-1932 GCA_036570405.1 Nocardioides sp. | reverse complement strand
TCCTCGACCAGGCCATGGTGGCGCGCGGCCAGCTCGGCGCGCTCTGCGCTCACTGCCTGGAGCGCCGCCGCGGCGGCCAGCGCCGCCGGCACGTTCTCGAAGCCGGTGCCACGCTCGTCCACGCGGTCATCGCCGGGGAAGGGGTTGCGCCAGCGGGTGCCCTTGCGGAGCAGCAGCGCCCCGACCCCGGCCGGACCGCCCCACTTGTGCGCCGAGACCGCGGCCGCGGACCACCCATGGGGGAGGTCGACACGCCCCGCCGCGGCACAGGCGTCCATGAACAGCGGTACGTCGCCCAGCGCGGCCACCTCGGCGACCGGCTGGACGGTGCCCACCTCGTGGTTGGCGGCCTGGACCGCGATCGCCGCCAGCTCGCGGTCCGGGAGATCGAGGGTGACCCGGCCGGTGATGTCGACGGGGAGCTCGACCACCTCACCGCCGCGCGCCGCGTGCCAGTCGCCGGCATGGACGACCGAGGAGTGCTCGACCGCCGAGCGGGCCAGGATCTTCGAGGTCCGCGCACGTCCCGCCAGGAGGCCGAGGACGCCGAGGTGCACGGCGTGGGTACCGCTCGGGGTGAAGGTCACCTCGTCGCCGCGGACGCCCAGGCTGGAGGCGAAGACCTCTCGTGCGTTCTCCAGCATCAGTCGCGCGTTGCGGGCCGGGTCGTGGAGGCGTCGAGGGTCGGCGTACCCGTGCTCGAGCGCGGCCAGCAGCGTCTCCCGGGCAGCGGGGTGCAGGGGCTCGGAGGAGGCGGCGTCGAAATAGCGAGGTTTCACCGAATCACTCACAGGGACTCGGATCCGAGGTTTTTGTCACACCGGGAACTTACCTGCCGACCTCGCGCACAAAGTCGGAACGGGGTCCGCTAGTGTTCGACCTATCCGTTAAGTCTTAGAGAGAGGCTCGTTCGTGGGTCTGCAACTCCCCAAGAGCGCCCAGCGGGTCGCGTTGGGCACGACGCTGGGTGCCAGCCTTCTGCTGCTGGGTTCCTGTTCCGCCGAGGACAAGGCCCAGGCCGAGCGTTGGGCCATGCCAGCCACCTCGCCCGCCACTGAGCAGGCCGTCTACATCGCCGACCTGTGGAAGTGGTCATGGGTCGCGCTCCTGATCACCGGGATCATCGTGTGGGGACTGATCTTCTACGTCTCGTGGCGCTACCGTCGCCGCAACGAGGACGAGATCCCCGTGCAGACGCGCTACAACCTGCCACTCGAGGTCTTCTACACGATCGCGCCGATCATGATGGTGCTCGTGTTCTTCTTCCACACCGTGGAGACCCAGAACAAAATCCTCGAGCACGACCCCAACCCCGACCACACCGTCGAGGTCGTCGGTCAGCAGTGGTCGTGGACCTTCAACTACCCCGACGAGGACGCGGCGACAGCCGGCAACGTCTTCACCGGCGGCACCGCGTCCAAGATTCCGACGCTGGTCCTCGAGGTCGACAAGACCACCGAGTTCAAGCTCACCTCGCCCGACGTCATCCACTCCTTCTGGATTCCCGCGTTCTTGATGAAGATGGATGTCATCCCCGGCCAGGTCGGCGACGAGCGCAACTCCTTCCAGGTGACGCCCACCAAGACCGGCACGTTCAAGGGCAAGTGCGCCGAGCTCTGCGGCACCTACCACTCGCGCATGCTGTTCGACGTCAAGGTGGTCACCGCGGACGAGTTCGCCGCCTACATCAAGCAGCTCGAGGCTGACGGCTTCACCTCGGAGGAGCCGCTCCTCGGTGGCGCACACGCATACACCCAGGCCCGTTCGGGCGCAGCACCCCACGGAGGCGAAGAGTGACCGCCACGGCAGCACAGCCGGCCACCATCGAGTCGACGGACCGCAAGCCGCTCGGCACCCTGGTCGTCCGGATGCTCACCACCACCGATCACAAGCTGATCGGCAAGATGTATCTCGTCACGTCGTTCGTCTGGT
>DATCYH010000656.1:0-2381 GCA_036570405.1 Nocardioides sp. | reverse complement strand
CACCTCGGTCCGGAGCTCTGCGGCCCCGGCTACGGACAGCTCGCCCTCGGCCTGATGAACGAGATCATCGGCCGCTCCTACTGGGCCCCGACTGTCTTCGGGACGGCCGCGCCCGACACGGGCAACGCCGAGATCCTCGCGATGTACGGCACCCACGAGCAGAAGGAGCGCTACCTCCAGCCCCTGCTCGACGGCTCCATCGTCTCCTGCTTTTCCATGACCGAGCCCCAGGCCGGCTCGGACCCGAAGGAGTTCATCTGCAGTGCCCGGCGCGACGGTGACTCCTGGGTGATCGACGGCGAGAAGTGGTTCTCCTCCAACGCCCGCTATGCGTCGTTCTTCATCGTCATGGCCGTCACGGACCCCGACGCGACTCCCTACGAGCGGATGTCGATGATCGTCGTACCCGCCGAGACGCAGGGGATCGAGATCATCCGCAACGTCGCCGTGCTGGGCGAACGCGATGACCTGGACGAGGGCATTCACGGCTACGTGCGCTACAACCAGGTCCGGGTGCCGCTGGACGCGATGCTGGGCGGTCCCGGCGAAGGCTTCAAGGTCGCCCAGTCCCGCCTCGGCGGCGGGCGGGTGCACCACGCGATGCGCACGGTAGGTGTCTGTCGACGGGCTTTCGACATGATGAGCGAGCGGGCCCTGTCCCGCAGCACCCAGGGCGAGACCCTGGCCAGGAAGCAGTCCGTGCAGCAGGTCATCGCGGACTCGTGGATCCAGCTCGAGCAGTTCCGACTGCTCGTGCTCCAGACCGCCTGGAAGATCGACCACCTGCCGCACGGTGCCGCACGCACCGACATCGCCATGTGCAAGGTCCAGATGAGCCGGGTGATGCACGACATCATCCAGCGCGCCCTCCACCTGCACGGGTCCCTGGGCACCACGCTCGAGACACCACTGGCGCACTGGTGGGCCTCGGTCCCGCAGCTCGCCCTGGCCGACGGCCCGACCGAGGTGCACCAGATGACGGTCGCCAAGCAGGTGCTGCGCGGCTACGAGCCGGCAGAAGGCCTCTTCCCGAGCGAGCACATCCCCACCCGACTCGCCGCGGCCCGCGAGAAGCACGCCACCACCCTGAAGGAGTTCGACCTGTGAGCGCCAACGAGCCCGCCAACCCGTTCGACCTGACCGGCAAGGTCGCCCTGATCACGGGCGGCTCGCGCGGGTTGGGTCGCGAGATGGCCCTCGCCTTCGCGCGGGCCGGCGCCGACGTGGTGATCACCAGCCGCAAGGTCGACGCCTGTGAGGCAGTTGCCGCCGAGGTGGAGGAAATCGGACGGCGCGCACTCGCCGTCGGCTGCCACGTCGGCCGCTGGGCCGACATCGACGCACTGGTGGAGGCGGCGTACGCCGGATTCGGTCGCGTCGACGTGCTCCTGAACAACGCCGGCATGTCGCCCCTCGCACCGTCGTCTGCCGACACCTCCGAGGAACTGTTCGACAAGGTCGTCGGGGTCAACTTCAAGGGCCCCTTCCGACTCTCCGCACTGGTCGGCCAGCGCATGGTGGCCGGCGAGGGTGGCTCGATCATCAACGTGTCGTCGTCGGGTGCACTCTGTCCGGATCCGCTCTTCGGCACGTACGCCGCCTCCAAGGCCGCCCTGAACGCGCTGACGACGGCGTTCTCCAAGGAGTTCGGTCCCACGGTGCGCGTGAACACGATCTCCGCAGGGCCGTTCCTCACCGACATCGCCGACGCCTGGCCGGCCGGGGCGCGCGAGAAGACCAACAGCTCCATCGGGCGACCCGGGCAGCCCGAGGAGATCGTCACGACGGCGCTCTATCTCGCCAGCCCGGCGTCGTCCTACACGACCGACGCGCTGATCCGGGTCGACGGCGGACTGCACTGAACGCAGACCTGCTGTTGCCAATACAGTTAACTGTTAATACTGTTTGTTCATGACCCTCCAAGACACCCGGCCACGACTGACCGTGGCCCAGCGGATCAGCCCCGAACGCCTGGGTGCGAGAGAGTTCCGGGGCCCTGCGCATCCCGGCCCCAGCACCCGCTCCTTCGGGGGTGAGGTCGCAGCCCAGGCTATCCACGCAGCCGCACTCACCGTGCCGGAGGACCGGAGCATCCACACGGCGCACACCTGGTTCCTCCTCCCCGGGGACACCAGCCTCCCGGTCGACTACACGGTCCGGGACGTGCGGGACGGCGGCTCGTTCACGACGCGCTCGGTCGACGCGACGCAGGGAGACCGCGTCATCTTCACCATGACTGCCTCGTTCCAGAGGCCGGAGGCGGGACTGGAGCACCAGGTCGGGGAGGTGCGCTCACCGGCACCCGAGGAGCTTCCGCCCCCTGAGGAGATGCTCCCGCCCGGGGAGAACCTGGACTGGATCCAGAGCCTGGAGGAGATGTC
>DATCYH010000655.1:0-6129 GCA_036570405.1 Nocardioides sp. | reverse complement strand
CTGGCGGCGCCGAGCCTCCCCGACGCACGCGACCGGGTGACTGCGACGCTGGTGTCGCGGATGATGCGCACGCTGCGCGAGCAGTTCGACTATGTCGTGGTCGACACCTGCCCGAACTTCGACGAGCAGACGCTGCAGGCGCTCGACGAGACGGACGACTGTGTCGTGGTCGCCACCCTCGATGTGCCGACGTTGAAGAACGTCAAGGTGGCACTGGAGACCCTCGACCTGCTCAACATTGCCCAGGGCAGCCGGCACCTGGTCCTCAACCGGGCCGATGACGCCGTGGGGCTGGATGCCGACAAGGTCGAGCAGATCCTGGGGATGCCGATCACCACGATGATCCCGTCCTCGACCGACATCGCGGCCGCCACGAACGCCGGCAAACCGATCGTGATCAGCAATCCCGGCCACCCGGCCAGCAAGGCGTTCAGGGCACTGGCCGAGAACCTTGCCGGAGGCATCGGCGACACCCTCAAGGCCCCCGTCGCGCCGCAGGCCGCCGCTCCCGCCGCAAAGCAGAACACAGAAGCCGAGCGACGCGGTCGCTGGCGCCGGAACAAGAGGTGACCTGATGAGCAGTCTGGGAGATCGCATCGCGAGGGCGAAGGCTGCCGCCGGCGACGAGGTCGCGCCACAGACGGAGGGCACCGACGCGGCTGCAGCCGTGGTGACCGCCACCGGCGCCACCCCGGTTCGCGCGACCGGACGGCACAAGCCCGATGCACCCTCCGCGGGACCTCTCGACGACCTGGCGGCAGGCCGACGCGCGGTCGGCGCCAACGCGGAGGTGGACGCCTCGGTGAGTCGGCGCCTCGCCAACGCGGCCAGTGCCCAGCAGGACCGGCTCGAGGACGTCAAGGGCAACGTGCACGCCGAGCTGCTCAAGCAGCTCGGCCCCCAGCTCTATGACTCCAACCTCGACCAGGCCGACCTCGAGAGCCGGGTCCGTCAAGTGCTCAAGGATGTGCTGAGCGCCCAGGAACGGCCGCTGAGCAACGCCGACCGGACCAAGGTGACCCTCGAGATCACCGACGACATCCTCGGCTACGGCCCGATCGAGCCGTTCCTGCGCGATCCGGAGATCACCGAGGTCATGGTCAACGGCCCCGACTCGATCTTCGTCGAGCGGCACGGGCGCATCGAGCACGTGAACGCGCGGTTCACCGACGAGGTGCACCTGCGCCGCACGATCGACAAGATCGTCTCCCGGATCGGTCGTCGCGTGGACGAGTCGAGCCCGTTGGTCGACGCTCGCCTGCCCGACGGCTCACGTGTCAACGCGGTGATCCCGCCGCTGGCGATCGACGGCTCGGCGCTGACCATCCGCAAGTTCGCCGCGGACCCGCTCACCGCCGCGGACCTGATCTCGTTCGGCTCACTGAGCCAGCGCACCGCCGACTTCCTCGACGCCTGTGTCCGCGGACGGTTGAACGTCATCGTCTCCGGCTCCACCGGTGCTGGAAAGACGACAACCCTCAACGTGCTCTCGTCGTTCATCCCGAGCGACGAGCGGATCGTGACGATCGAGGACGCCGCCGAGCTCCAGCTCCATCAGGATCACGTGGTCCGGCTTGAGTCCCGCCCGGCCAACATCGAGGGCAAGGGTGCGGTCGACATCCGCGAGCTGGTCAAGAACAGCCTGCGGATGCGTCCCGACCGCATCATCGTCGGCGAGGTTCGTGACGCATCCGCGCTCGACATGCTCCAGGCGATGAACACCGGCCACGACGGATCGATCTGCACCGTGCACTCCAACGGTCCCCGCGACACCCTGTCGCGCATCGAGACGATGGTGCTGATGGCCGGGATGGACCTGCCGATCAAGGCGATCCGTGAGCAGGTTGCCTCGGCTGTCGACCTGATCGTGCACCAGTCCCGGTTCAAGGACGGATCGCGCCACATCACCCACATCACCGAGGTGGAGCGGATGGAGGGCGACGTGATCACCCTCCAGGACATCTTCGTCTATGACCACTCGGCCGGCTTCGACGAGCACGGCAAGTCACGCGGACACCTGCGCTCGACCGGTCTGCGGCCGAAGTTCCTCGAGAAGATGGCCCACGCCAACGTCACCGTCGACCCGGTCCTGTTCGCCCTGGACGGCCTGTGATGCAGCTGCGCTTCATCGGTCGGGTCGGTGGCCTCGCCGTCGCTGGCCTCGCGACGACGTTGCTGCTCTCCTCCCCCGCGACCGCTGCTGACGACGTCACGATCATGCACGTCCAGCCCGACGGCGAGTCGGTGCAGGTCCTGGTCTCGATGCCGGAGTCGGGTCAGGGATCCCAGGACGTGAGCCTCACCATCGACGGCGAGACGACCGAGGCAACCGTCGAGGCAGCCGGCGACAGCACGGACATCCGACGTACGACGGTCCTGGTGATCGACACAAGCATCAGCATGGCCGACGGGCGCCTCGAAGCAGCCCAGGCGGCCGCCAACACCTTCCTCTCCTCGGTGCCCGACGACGTCCGGGTCGGCATCGTCACCTTCAACGGCGAGATCACCACCGCGCTCAGGCCGAGCGCCGACCGTGCCGCGGCAAAGAAGGTCGTCGACGGTCTCGAGCTGGGCCAGGACACCTATCTCAACGAGGCCCTGATCGAGGCGGCCAAGGTCGCCGGGTCCACCGGCGCGCGGTCGATCCTGCTGCTCTCCGACGGCAAGGACAACAGCCAGACGTCGTCCTCTGACGCGATCGCCGCGGTCAAGGCCGCCGACGTCCGCGTCGACGCCGTGGCACTCGAGCTGAACGCCGCAGACCTCGTCGCACTGGACGACCTGGCCAAGGCGGGCGGCGGCGAGGTCATCGAGGCCGACCCGGAGTCCCTGACCGCGGCGTTCGACGCCGAGGCTGCCTCGTTGTCGCGGCAGCTCCTCGTCACCGCGCCCATCCCGGCCGGCGTGACCGGCACCGAGGCGACGATTGAGGTGACCGCGGGATCGGAGAGCGCGACCACCCACGTGAAGATCCGCGACAAGGCGGTCACTGCACCGGCGGCAGTGCCGGCCGCAGCTGACTCCGAGTCGAGCTTCGAGGTCTCCCAGGCCTTGATGTACGGCGGCCTGGCGGCCATCGGGCTCGGTCTGCTGGTGGTGCTCGGGTCGCTGATGTGGTCGGCAGGTGCCCCCAAGGCGGCGCCGTCGGCCGAGGAGCGGATCGCGGCGTACGGCGTGGGCAGCACTCCGGCGGCTGCGGCTTCCGGCGGCGGCGATCCGGTGCTCACCCTGGACAACGCCAAGACAGCTGCCGCCTCGGTGCTCAATCGCAACAAGGGGCTGGAGGCCAAGGTCAGCCAGAGGCTGGTCTCCGGTGGTTCGGCCCTCAAGCCTGCCGAGTGGATCCTGATCCACGGCGGCATCACGATCGGCGCCGGACTGGTCGGTGCGCTGCTCGGCCAGGGAGACATCCTGTTCATCCTGCTCTTCCTCCTGGCCGGAGCCATCGTGCCGTGGCTGTGGCTGGGCCGGCAGCGCAAGAAGCGCATCGACGCCTTCAACGGGCAGCTCGCCGACACGCTCACGCTCATCTCGGGCTCCCTGTCCGCGGGTATGTCCCTTGCCCAGGCGATCAACACCGTGGTCCTCGAGGGCAGGGAGCCGATCGCCGGCGAGTTCAAGCAGGCGCTCGTGCAGTCGCGTCTGGGAGTGCCGCTGGTCGACGCTCTGGAGGACGTGGCCGTGCGCACCGAGAGCCAGGACTTCGCCTGGGTCGTGATGGCGATCCGGATCCAGCGTCAGGTCGGTGGCAACCTGACCGAGCTGTTGTCGACGGTGGCTGCGACCCTGCGGGAGCGCGACTACCTGCGTCGCCAGGTGCAGACGCTGTCCGCCGAAGGTCGGCTCTCGGGGTGGATCCTGGGTGCCCTCCCGGTCGGCATGTTCATCTACATGCTGCTCGTACGTCGTGAATATGTCTCACGCCTCTGGACCGAGGCGATGGGACTCGCCATGCTCGGTGGTGCGGTGGTTCTGCTGGCCTTCGGTGCCTTCGTGATCAGCCGCATCGTGAAGGTGGAGGTCTGACATGGTGCTCGTGCTCGGCGCGGTGCTGATCTTCGCCGCCCTCTTCATCGTCTTCGCCGCCATCGGTGGTCTCAGCGCCGAGCGCCAAGGCGTCTCGCGTTCGCTCGAGGTGCTCGAGGCGATGACCTCCAGCCCGGAGGAGCTGACCAAGGAGTCCGACAAGTCGGTCTCCGAGCGGGTGATGGACCCGCTGCTGGCCCGCACCCAGAAGCTCGGCCGGCGGATCACCGGCGCCGACCAGGCCGAGCGGATCCGCGCGCAGCTCGACCGCGCCGGAAACCCGAAGGGATGGACGGTCGACCGGGTCTCCTCGGCCAAGATCCTGGGCACCATCGGTGGACTTGCCGCCGCTGCCTACTTCGTCCTGATCCTCATCCCCGCCTGGCCGATTGCCGTCCTGATCGTGGCCGGGCTGGTGGTGCTCGGCTTCTTCGCGCCGAACATCTACCTCTACAACACCGCGCAGAAGCGCAACGAACAGATCCTCAAGGATCTGCCCGATGCCCTCGACCTGCTCACGATCTCGGTCGAGGCCGGCCTCGGCTTCGATGCTGCCCTCCAGCAGGTCGCCCGCAACACCGGCGGTCCACTGGCCGGCGAGCTCACCCGGGTGCTCCAGGAGATGCAGATCGGCCGCAGTCGCAGCGAGGCACTGCGAGGCCTCGGCGAGCGGACCTCGGTGCAGGATCTGAAGTCGTTCGTCAGCGCCATGGTGCAGGCCGACGCAGTCGGCATCCCGATCGCCCAGGTGCTGCGGGTCCAATCCAGCGAGATGCGGACCCGACGCCGGCAACGGGCCGAGGAGAAGGCCGCCCAGGTGCCGGTGAAGATCATGATCCCGGTGATCCTCTTCATTCTCCCCTGCCTGATGATCGTGGTGATGGGCCCGGGCATCCTCGGCATGATCGAGGCCTTCTCCGACACATGACCGAAGTCGACGAACGGTCCCGCTATGCCTCGGTGACGGCCGGGGCGAGGGTCTTCGCACTCATCCTGCTGGCTGCACCAGTCGCGTTCACTGGTGACTACGGTCCGATCCTCAATGTCATCCTGGTGGCAGCGGTGTGGATGGCCGCGATCTTCGTCGAGGGCCTGCACCGCATCCCGGTGATGCCCGCCCTGGTTCTCGAGGCCAGCTTGGTCACGTTTCTGGCTGCCTGGACCCTCGCCGACTCGCGCGTGCTGCTCCCGGCCCTTGGTCTCCCGCTCTTCATCGGCGGACTCGTCCGGGGCAGTCGCGGGATGCTGGAGGTGGCCGTCGCCGAGATCGTCGTTCTCACCGTCACCATCCTTCCGAACAACGCGATCGAGCGCACCGCGGACCTGGTCTGGGCGGTCTTCACCTGGCTGATGGTTGGGCTGGGCTTCGGTGCGATCGGCGCCATCGTGCACAATCTGCGCGCCGAGACACCCAGCACCGCGGGCTCCTATCGCGACGCCCGGGCCCTGATCACCCAGCTCATCAACCTGTCGGGCGAGCTCGTCGACGGCCTCGACCCGGTGGGCATCAGTCGAAACGTCCTGGGGCTGACCCGCGCAGAGCTGCCTCTCACCGGCGCCGTGGTCTACACCCCCTCCATCTTCGGCCCCACTCCGCTGGTGGAGGGCGACGTGGCGACGGCCGGCATCCAGCTGCGCGATGCTCTCATCGAGCAGGTCTTCGCTGGAGCCGAGCCACTCATCGTTGCGGACCAGCTCGCATTTCCGTTGCTGACCGATGCCGGTGTGGTGGCCGTCGTCGCGGGGGTTCTCGAGCCGCAGACTCGGGGCGAGTCATCGGCGCTGCTCGCCAAGGCCAAGACCCTGACCCGGAGCTTCACCCCGGAAGCCGTGCAACTCGACACCGCCCTGCTCTTCACCACCGTGCGCGACGAAGCGACCGCGGAGGAGCGGCACCGACTGGCCAGGGACCTCCACGACGGAGTGGCCCAGGACCTGGCCGCGCTGGGCTACCTCATCGACGGACTCGAGGAGACCTCGACAACAACCGAACAGGCCGAGCAGGTCGAGGAGCTTCGCAGCGAGCTCTCCAAGGTGATCGCCGAGCTGCGTCGTTCCATCTTCAGTCTGCGCAACGACGCAAACGCCGGCACCACGCTCGGA
>DATCYH010000654.1:0-2898 GCA_036570405.1 Nocardioides sp. | reverse complement strand
GTAGGAGAGCCCGACGCCCGAGGTGGCGGCGAACTCGGACATCGCCGCCGCGCTCGCGCCACTCTGCGACAACAGCGCCACGGGGCCGGCGGGCTGCACCTGCACCGGGCCGGGCATGACGGAGACTCCGTCGACATAGTTCACGAAGCCGAGCATGTTGGGCCCGAGCAGGGCCACGCCCAGCGACTCCGCGTGCGCGACGAGCTCGGCCTGGGCCGCCCTGCCCTCCTCACCCGTCTCGCCATAGCCGGAGGAGAGCACGACGGCGTTCCGTACGCCGGCGGCCGCGGCCTCGGTGAGCGCCTCGAGGGTCCTGGCCTGCGGCACCATCATGTGCGCCAGGTCCACCGGCTGCCCGATCTCCTGGCAGGAGGTGTAGGTCGACTGCCCGTGCGTCTCCGCGCCGCGCGCATTGACCAGGAAGGTGCGGTCGGCGAAGCCGAAGTTGGTCAGGTTGGCATAGGTGCCGACCGAGAAGTTGGACTTGTTGGATGCCCCCACCAGCGCGACGTTGCGCGGGCGGAAGAGGGAGCGAAGACGCTCCGGCGTGATCTCGACACTCATGGTCTTCTCCTGAGGGTTCACTTGGGCAGGCCGATCGCGCGGGCGATCAGCCCACGCTGGATGTCATTGGTGCCGCCGCCGACGACGTACATGATCGAGGTGCGAAGCAGCCGCTCGATGTCGCCGGCACCCGGCACACCGGGGTTGGAGCCATCGAGCAGGGCCACGGGACCGAGGACGTCGAGCAACGATTCGCTCCACGCCTCGGCGAGCTCTCCGCCGAACACTCCTGCCATCGGCCCGGCCAGGGGATTGGCGCGGGCGTTCGCTCCGGATCCGATGGCGGAGGACACCAGTGCCCGAGCAGCCTGCAGGCTCGCGAGCATGCCTCGCAACGCTGCCCGGCCGGCCGAGCCCCTGGGCCCCACGAGGCCGTCCGGGTCGTCACGCAGCGTGACCAGCAGGTCATCGAGCTGGCGGTGCAGCTGGGTGGCGATGCCGCCCATCGAGATGCGCTCACCGACGAGGGCGTCGGTGATCACCTTCCACCCGCCGTGCACGTCGCCGACCCGGGCCGAGTCGGGCACCCGGACGTCGTCGAGGAAGACCGCGCACGAGACCTCACCGGAGAGCGAGGTCATCTGCTGCACGGTGATGCCGGGAGTGTCCATCGGCACCAGGAACATCGTGATCCCCGCGTGCCGCGGCTTCGCATCGGGGTCGGTCCGGGTCGCCAGCCAGATGTACTTCGCGGTGTGGGCGTTGGTGGTCCAGATCTTCTGGCCGTTGATCACCCACTCGTCCCCGGACCGGACCGCCCGCGTGGCCACGGAGGCCAGGTCGGAGCCGACCTCGGGCTCGCTGTAGCCGAGGCAGTACTTCAGCTGTCCGGCCCGGATGATCGGGAAGAACCGCTGCTTCTGCTCCTCGGTGCCGTGCAGCAGGATCGAGTTGCCCAGGAGCATCACCGAGGAGAGCGTCCACTTGGTGGGGAGCCTGTTGTAGGCGATCTCGTCGTGCAGCACAACCTGCTCGGCCAGGGACGCGCTGCGGCCGCCGTGCTCCTCCGGCCAGCCGAGCCCGAACCAGCCTCGCCCGGCGAAGTCGGCAATCGCCTCGGTCTCGTCGAAGTCGTCGCGACCGTTCGGTCCACGCAGACTGTCGATGGCCCGGCTCACCTCCGCGCGGAAGTCCTCACCGACTTCGTCGAGGGTGAACTCGGGCAGGCCTCCGTCACCTTCGAGCAGCCTGTCGGCGGTGCTGCCCGCGCTCGGCTCGAAGCCCGGGACCCGCGCGACGTCGGCGTGCACCCTGCGGAAGAGCCAGGGACCTTCGTGCTCCTCGAAGTAGCCGACTGCCGCCAGCGTGTGGTGAGCTCCGAACTGGATGCGTCGGGCCGCAGCCGTCGTGAAGTCGGTGGCGAGCTCCGCGCTCATGGTCCAGTCCGTGAGTCCGGTGAGGATGGCTTCACCGGCCCGCTCGATGAGCAGTTCTGCTGCCGTCACATCGATGTGGCAGCTCGCGGTCCGCTGCTGCACGGCCTGGAAGCTGCCGATCTGCTTGCCGAACTGCACCCGGTTCTTCGAGTGCTCGATCGCCAGCTCATGGGTACGTCGTGCTGCGGCGAGGGCGCGAGTGGCCAGCCCGAGACGGACCAGGACCAACGCCGACTCGATCTCGTCCGGCTGCACGTCGAAGGAGTCCTCCACAGGACCGAGGGCCACCGTGGACCACGCGGGCCTGGGCAGTCCCGGCGTCAGCACGCTGGAGGTCACCGGCCGGAGGGCGACACTGCCGTCTGCTGCGTCCACGACGAGCACGTGGGTCAGCGCCTCGGCGACCTCCACGGATGATGCCTGGTCCTCGACTCCTGCCGGGACCACGGCCACGCGCAGGTCACCCGACGCCACCCCGGCCGCCAGGGAGGGGGCGAGGCGGACGGCGACGAAACCGTCGACCACGGGCAAGGGGCAGGCAACCCGGCCCAGTTGCCGCTGGAGTGCCAGCACGGCGTCCACTGCATCCTCCAGATCGAACCACCCCTGAGCGGCAGCCTCGCCCCAGAGCTCGCGGAACCCGGCCGACGTGGCAGTCCCGGCATCTGTCGCCTCTCCCCACAACTTGGTGAGCAGCCCGGCGACAGCGGTCTCGAAGGCGACGAGGTCGTCCTTGTCCATGATGACCCTCCAATATCGGTGAATGAGTTCACTATATGTCCGCGATGAGACTCAGTGTCAAGAGTGGGATCGAGTAGCATCTGTGCAATGCAGAACAATCCGTCCCCGAGCTCGAGCATCAGGGATCGCGCGAGAGGCGCCGTGCGCCACGAGATCGCGCAGGTCGCCATCCAGCTCTTCGTCGAGCACGGATTCGAAGGGACCACCGCGGAGCAGA
>DATCYH010000653.1:0-3289 GCA_036570405.1 Nocardioides sp. | reverse complement strand
GGATGACCACCATCTGGTCGCCCTGGGCGGCACACAGCGCGTCCATCCCCGCCGACCGCGCGGTACGGCGTACGTCGTCGAACGCAGTGACCGTCGACCCGCCAGCCATCGGCCCGAGGACCACCACGACGTCGCCGCGGTTGCTCCAGCCCAATGCGTTGGCGCGGGACAGGACGGTCTTGTCGCCGTCGGAACGGATCACCGTGTCCACGACCAGGGCCTCGAGCCGCGCATCCCACGCGCCGCGGCTCTCGGCAGCGCGGGCATAGACCTCGGCGGTGGCGAAGGCGAGCTCGCGGCCGTAGCGCAGCAGGCCCTCGTGGACCAGGGGCGCCAGCTCCGCGTCGACCAGGTCGTCGAGGTTCTCCTCCACCACGTCGATGGTCAGGCGGACCAGGACCACGGTCTGCTCCAGCGTGATCACGCCGGTCAGCGCCCGGGGCGCGGCGCCGAAGACCTGCGAGGCGATCGCGGTGTCGGTCTCGGTGGAGAGCTGCCAGGAGTCGCCGTGCTCACCGAACCAGCGGACGAACTCCGAGATGCCGGCCTGCACGATCATCCCGACCCAGGAACGGTCCTCGGCGGACAGATCGCGGAACCAGGCCTTCTGCGCGTCCATCCCGGCCATCGCAGCAGTGCCCAACTGTCCCGCGGCACGCTGCAGTGCGAGCGCGGATCGTTCGCGCGGCGAGGGGGAGTCGGGCTGGGGCACGGTTCGAGATTAGTGCCCCAGCGCCGAACAGGGCCGGTGGGTGCGGATCCGCCGACCACAATCCTCAGGCGTCGCCGCCCTCCTGGACCCGGCCGGCGACTGCGGTCGGGTCGTCGATGCGATATTTCTCGAACGCCTTGACCACGACGTCGCGCGCCACCTGGCCGTCGTCGGCCAGCGCCTGGAGCGCCTGTACGACGACCGACTCGGCGTCGATGTGGAAGAAGCGGCGGGCAGCGGGACGGGTGTCGGCGAAGCCGAAGCCATCGGCACCGAGCACCCGGTAGTCGGCCGGCACCCAGCGAGCGATCTGCAGGGGTACCGCGCGCATGAAGTCGGAGACTGCGATGACCGGGCCGTCGTGGCCGGTGAGCTTCTCCGAGACCCAGGCCGTGCGGCCCTCCTCGGCCGGGTGGAGCAGGTTCCACTCCTCGGAGTCGACGGCCTCGCGGGCCAGCTCGTTCCACGAGGTCACCGACCAGGTGTCGGCCGTGACGCCCCACTCCTCCTTCAGCATCCGGGCCGCGTCGTTGATCCACGGATAGGCCACGCCCGAGGCGAGCAACTGGACCCGCGGGCCGTCGCCGTCACCGGTGGACACCTTGTGCAGGCCCTTGAGCAGGCCGTCCACGTCCACGTCGTCGGGCTCCGCGGGCTGGCTGACCGGCTCGTTGTAGACGGTCAGGTAGAAGATGACGTTCTCGCCCTCGGGGTGCTCCTCGGAGGCGGCATACATCCGGTCCAGGCCCGACTTCATGATGTGCGAGACCTCGTAGGCGAACGCCGGGTCGTAGTGCACGACCGCGGGGTTGGTCGCGGCCAGCAGCGGCGAGTGGCCGTCGGCGTGCTGCAGGCCCTCACCGGTCAGCGTGGTCCGGCCGGCCGTCGCGCCGATCAGGAAGCCGCGCGCCATCTGGTCGGCCATCGCCCAGATCGAGTCGCCGGTGCGCTGGAAGCCGAACATCGTGTAGAAGATGTAGAACGGGATCATGTGCTCGCCGTGCGTGGTGTACGCCGAGCCCGCGGCCGTCGCGGAGGCCATCGCGCCGGCCTCCGAGATGCCCTCGTGCAGCATCTGCCCCTTCTCGGACTCCTTGTAGGCCAGCAGCAGCTTGCGGTCGACCGACTCGTACTGCTGGCCGCCCGGGTTGTAGACCTTCGCGGTCGGGAACATCGCGTCCATCCCGAAGGTGCGGTACTCGTCCGGGGCGATCGGCACGATCCGCTGACCTATGCCCTCGTCCTTCATCCAGTCCTTGAGCAGCCGCACGGTCGCCATCGTGGTGGCGATCTTGTTCTTGCCGGAACCCTGCTTGAGCTCGGAGTAGACCTTGTCGGCGGGCAGCTTGGGCAGCGTGGAGCGGTTGACCCGGCGCGGAACCGAGCCGCCCAGGGCCTTGCGGCGCTCCATCATGTACTCGATCTCGGGGGACTTCTCGCCGGGGTGGAAGAACGGTGCGGTGCCGGTCTTCTCGTAGGCCAGGTCCAGGTCGCGGTCCGAGATCGGCAGGTAGAGCCGGTCGCGGAACTTCTTCAGGTCGTCCTGGGTCAGTTTCTTCATCTGGTGCGTGGCGTTCTTGCCCTCGAGGGCGTCGATCGTCCAGCCCTTGATGGTGTGCGCCAGGATCACCGTCGGCTGGCCGACGGTCTTGGTCGCCGAGTCGAAGGCAGCGAAGACCTTGCGATAGTCGTGACCACCGCGCGGCAGCTTCTGGATCTGTTGGTCGGTCATGTGCTCGACCATCTTGCGCAGCCGCGGGTCCACGCCGAAGAAGTTGTCCCGGACGTAGCCGCCGGTCTCGCGCGAGTAGGTCTGGAACGAGCCGTCAGGGGTGGAGTTCATCTGGTTGACCAGGACACCGTCCACGTCCTTGGCGAGCAGTGCGTCCCACTCGCGGCCCCAGATGACCTTGACCACGTTCCACCCGGCTCCGCGGAAGATCGACTCCAGCTCCTGGATGATCTTGCCGTTGCCGCGCACCGGGCCGTCGAGCTGCTGCAGGTTGCAGTTGATGACGAAGGTGAGGTTGTCGAGCTCCTCACGGGCAGCGAGGCCGATCGCGCCGAGGGACTCGGGCTCGCCCATCTCGCCGTCGCCGAGGAAGGCCCACACCCGCTGGTCGGAGGTGTCCTTGATGCCGCGGTTGGCCAGGTAGCGGTTGAACCGGGCCTGATAGATCGCGTTGAGCGCGGTGAGGCCCATCGAGACGGTGGGGAACTCCCAGAACTCGGGCATCAGCCGCGGGTGCGGATAGGAGGGCAGGCCAGCGCCGACGCCGTGCTGGACCTCCTGGCGGAAGCGGTAGAGCTTCTCCTCGGGCAGGCGTCCTTCGAGGTACGCGCGGGCATAGATGCCGGGGGAGGCGTGGCCCTGGATGAAGACCTGGTCGCCGCCGCCGGGGTGGTCCTTGCCGCGGAAGAAGTGGTTGAAGCCGACCTCGTAGAGGCTGGCGGCCGACTGGTAGGTGGCGATGTGGCCGCCGACCTCGAGGCCCTTGCGGTTCGCGCCGGAGACCATCACGGCCGCGTTCCAGCGGATGAAGGCGCGGATGCGGCGCTCGGCCTCCTCGTCGCCCG
>DATCYH010000652.1:0-2942 GCA_036570405.1 Nocardioides sp. | reverse complement strand
CGCCCTGGTCGATGCCGTGCCGGCGTTCGTGCACCTGGTGGTCGTCGCGTTCGTCGTCTACGTGGCGTCCTGGACGGGTTGGCTGATGAACGCCGACAAGTATGAGGACCAGCTCTCCCAGACGCAGTACACCCAATTCGTCTCGATGAAGGCGGGCTGCGAGGCGGTAACCGACGAGTCGAAGCAGTGGCAGACCGCGAAGGAGGAGGACGCCAGCGGGGTCGGCGAGGCGTGGCAGTCGCTGCGCTCCTTGGCCAGCTATCACCACGACCTGTTCATCTTCCACACGAACTTCCTCGACTGCAGCGAGCACACCTACCAGTCGCAGCCCGAGGGCTGGCTGGTGCTGAACCGCCCGGTGGGCGTCAACGTCGAGAACGACATCAAGCCCGGCGCCCAGGGCTGCGACGCGGCCGCGGACAGCCACTGCCTGCGCGAGGTCCTGCTGATCGGCACCCCGGTGCTGTGGTGGGGAGGCGCACTCGCACTGCTCTATGGCGCGGTGGTGTGGATCGGTCGCAGGGACTGGCGATTCGGCCTCGCCACGATGGGCGCGCTGGCGATGTGGGTGCCCTGGGAGTTCAGCGACACCCGCCCGATCTTCAGCTTCTATGCCTCCGCGGTCACGCCGTTCATGATCATCGCGATCTGCTTGGCGATGGGCCACATCCTGGGTCGCGACACCGGGCCGACACTGAGACGGACCGTCGGCACGGTGGTCTGCGGGTCGTTCTTCGTGCTGGTGCTGCTGAACTTCGCGTGGTTCTGGCCGATCTGGACCAACGAGCTGCTCACCCACTCGGAGTGGATGGACCGGATGTGGTTCCAGCGCTGGATCTAGTCAGTGCTCGCCTCGCGACGAGGACTAATCTGGATCCATGAGCTCTGCATATGCCGTTGCCACTGCGTTCACGTTCGTCTGGCTGGGCATGGTCCTGGCGATCTCCTTCATCGAGGCACCGCTGAAGTTCCGCGCACCGGGCGTGACGATCCCGCTCGGGCTGGGCATCGGCCGGTTGGTGTTCCGGGCGCTGAACTCGGTCGAGCTGTTGCTCGCGGCCGGCATCGTGGTCTGTCTCGTGGTGGCCGAGGCGCGCACGTCCGTGTGGATCGCGGCCGCGGTGGGGATCGTCGTACTCCTCGCCCAGGTGGGCCTGGTCCGCCCGAGCCTGACGCGGCGCAGCAACGCGGTCCTGGCCGGTGAGGATGCTCCGCGCTCCAACGCCCACCTGGTCTACGTCGCACTCGAGCTCGCCAAGGTGATTGCCCTGGTCGTCACCGGGGTCCTGCTCCTCAGCTGACGGGCAACTGGCTGGGCAACTGGCCGGCCGGTCGCCTCACGCCACGTGCGAGGCGGCGCTGCTGGCCTCGGCGACGGTCTCCGCGATCAGCGCGATGATCCGCTCCGGAGCATCGATCATGGGCACGTGCCCGGCGCCGACCAGCGGCACGTGATGTGCGTTGGGCAGCCTGAGTCGCGCAATGCTCGCCTGCGCATAGGGCAGCAACCGGTCCTTGGTGCCCCACGCGATCGTCGTTGGCACCTCGACCGGGGAGTCGAACGAGTAGGTGATGCCGGCCCGGGCCGCCGCCTCGAAGGCACGGGCACGCTTGAGTGCGAGGGCATCGCCGTAGGTCGCCTCGGCGGTCATCCGACCCGGGTTGCCATAGAGCAGGCCGCCGATCAGCAGTCGTCCGAAGGCCCGCTCGGAGAGCGCGCGCAGCACGACGTCAGGCGCTTGCGAGAAGGCGCGCATGATGGCGAGCGGAGCCAGCGCCTGGAACCTGTTGATCGGTCCGAAGAAGCCGGCGGGACTGAGCGCGGTGACCGAGGAGACCAGCCCGCGGGCACCGAGCTCGAGAGCGAGCGCACCGCCGAGCGAGTTGCCCACGACGTGCGGGCGCTCCACTCCCCAACGCTCGAAGTTGGCCATCAGGTCGCGGCACGCGTTCTCCATGTCGTACGTCGTGCCGCGCGGGTAGGGCGCGGAGTCGCCGAAGCCGGCGAGGTCGAGCGCGATCACGTCGAAGCGCTCCGCGAGCCGGTCAAAGACCGGGGCCCATGCCTCGCGCCGGTGGCCGATCCCGTGGATCAGGACGACGGGCTCACCGGAGCCGGCGCGGTCGTGGACGAGGTGCGAGAGAGGCTGGGGCACGCGGGAACTCCTGTTGGATTGGTGTTACCGGGAGTTTCACACACATCTGCTCGGCTGGGAACGGGTGGCCAGCCACGATCCCGCCATTCGAGGCGCCAACGGTTAGGCTCTTCCGGTGCATGAGGCCTACACCGTGACCCGGTATTCCACGCCGAGCACGGTCCGTGTCCTCGACATCACCGCCAAGGTGATCATGCTCCTGATGCTCTTCATGACGCTGATGAACCCCGAGATCGGCAACATGGCCGACAAGGGCGCCGAGGCCCGCGCGATCGGCTATCCCCTGGCATCGTTCGCGATCCCGGCGATCTGGTATCTCTTCTGGCGCGACCGGGCCTCGTTCCCCTGGCTGGCCGACCTGTTCGTGACGATCACCTGCTTCACCGACATCCTGGGCAACCGGATGGACCTCTATGACACGATCGTGTGGTTCGACGACTGGATGCACCTCATGAACACCGGCCTGCTCACCGCAGCGGTGATCCTGTTGACCATGCCACGTACGTCGTCACTCGGCGCGACCATCGAGCGGGCCTTGGCCTTCGGTGTTAGCGCGGCGGTCTTCTGGGAGTTCGCGGAATACTTCGCGTTCCTGTCCAAGTCCACCGAACGGGTCAGCGCCTACCCCGACACCCTGGGCGACCTCGCCCTCGGTTCGTTCGGGGCCATCCTCGCGGCACTCATCGTGCACGCGCTGTGGCAGGCCGGGCGGCTGCGCCACACGGCACCGCAGCTGGACAGCCTCACCCGCTGAACCGTTGTCAGGCCGGTCCGGAGTGGTTCAAC
>DATCYH010000651.1:0-3831 GCA_036570405.1 Nocardioides sp. | reverse complement strand
GAGTTCGCGATGCGCCGTACGAGCAGGATGATCGAGGGCATCGAGCGCAACGGCTGGTTCGTCGAGGACTTCACCCTGGCCGAGATCAAGGGCCTCACCGCCCGCGAGCGGTTGGCGGCGATCCGGCCGGACAGTGCGGCGTACGACGGAGCGTGCGGCATCCCGTCGCTCAACGAGGTGCTGGCGATGGTCCGCGCCGAGTCGGTGCGCGGCAACCGCTCGATCGGGGTGCTGCTCGAGCTCAAGCACGCGGCGTACTTCGACTCGATCGGCCTCCCGCTCGATCAGCTCCTGCTCGCCGACCTGCGTCGGCACGAGGTCGACCATCCACGCTCCCGGGTCTCGGTGATGAGCTTCGAGCCGACCATCCTGCGTCGCCTGGCCTCCCAGACCCGGGTCGAGCTGATCCAGCTGCTCGAGGCCGCCGACCAGCAGCCCTCCGACTTCGTGCAGGCACGGGACCAGCGCACCTATGGCGACCTCTGCACCCCCGAGGGCCTGTCCTGGATCGATGAATATGCCGATGGCGTCGGCGCGCACAAGTCCCTGGTGCTGCCCCGGGACCCGAGTGGCGCGATCGGCGCTCCGTCGAGCCTCGTTCGAGACGCCCACAGGCTCTGGCTCACCGTCCACGTCTGGACGCTGCGTGCCGAGAACCGCTTCCTGCCACGCAACCTGCGCACCACCGAGCGCCCCGGCGCACCGGGTGACCTGGCCGCCGAAGCCCGGGCCTTCCTCGATGCCGGGGTGGACGGCCTGATCACCGACCACCCCGATCTTGTCCTCGCAGTGCTCGACGAGCGCCACGCGTCATCCGACGTTCATCGGTTGGCGTAGCCCCGGCAACCTGCAGCCACAACGCTGGGCGCATGACAATTCTCGGGAACACCCTCGCCACCGCACGCCCTGCTCACGTCCTGGCCGCTTCGGCCCTCGCGGCCTCTCTGCTGCTGGCCCCGATCGGCGCCGTCAGCGCGGATCCCGGCGCCGTGTCCTCCAGCTCCGCCAAGGCCGGCAAGACAGCTGGAAAGTCGGGTGCCAAGACGACTGGCAAGACGACTGGCAAGACGACTGGCACGCCGCAGATCATCGCCCACCGAGGCGCCTCCGGCTATCGCCCCGAGCACACCCTCGCGGCCTACCAGCTGGCGATCCGGCACGGCGCGGACTACGTCGAGCCCGACCTCGTCTCCACCAAGGACGGGGTGCTCGTCGCCCGTCACGAGAACGAGATCAGCGGCACCACCGACGTCGCTGAGCACCCTGAGTTCGCCGACCGCAAGACCACCAAGACCATCGACGGCCGAGCGATCACCGGCTGGTTCACCGAGGACTTCACCCTCGACGAGCTCAAGACGCTGCGCGCGAAGGAGCGTCTGCCCCAGGTGCGTGTGGACAACACCCGCTATGACGGCCGCTACGAGATCCCGACCCTCGAGGAGGTCCTCGAGCTGGTGAAGCGGGAGTCGAGGCGGACCGGCCGCACGATCGGTGTCTACCCGGAGACCAAGCACCCGACCTACTTCGACTCCATCGACCTTTCCCTCGAGGAGCCGCTGGTCAGCGAACTGCGCGAGCAGGGCCTGGACAAGAAGAAGTCGAAGGTGATCATCCAGTCCTTCGAGACCGAGAACCTGCGCGACCTCGACTCGATTACCCGGGTCCCGCTGGCCCAGCTGATGGATGCCTCGGGTGCCCCGCACGACCTGGTCGCTGCGGGGGATGACCGGACGTATGCCGACCTGGCCACCGCAGAAGGTCTGCGCGAGATCGCCGACTATGCCGACGGCGTCGGCGCGCACAAGAACATTGTGCTGCCCCGCGACGCGGCCGGAGCCACCGGCGAGCCCTCGGCCTTCGTCGATGACGCCCACGCTGCCGACCTCATCGTGCACGTGTGGACGATCCGCGACGAGAACCAGTTCATGGCCACCAACTTCCGCATCGGCGAGGACCCGAACGCCAAGGGTGACTCGATCAGCGAGTCCAAGGCGTTCCTCGATGCCGGTGTCGACGGCATCTTCTCCGACCACCCCGACACCGCGATCCTCGCCCGTGACGAGTGGCTGAGCGAGCAGGGTGCGCGTCGATGAGGACCCTTGCCGCCCCGGTGCGATCGGGGCAGGGTGCTGGAATGACAACTACTCTCGGGCAGCATCGATCCACGATGCTGGGCAGGACCACCGTCCTGGTCATCATCACCTTCCTGGCCACCCTCGTCCCCGGCCTCGCCGGGCAGGCGGACGCCGCCACACCGATCACGGCGTCGCAGGCGATCAGCAACCAGAGCGGCTCGGCCACTGTGCGCGGCTATGTCGTGGGTCAACCGACCGCGACCGACACCGTGATCACCTCCGGCTATCCCAACGACTATGCGATCGCGATCGCCGACAGCGCGGCGGAGACCAGCACGTCACGGATGCTCTACGTCCAGCTGCCCAGCGCCCTGCGTGCGCAGTGGGGCCTGCGGTCCAACCCTTCGCTCAAGGGCACGCAGATAGACGTGACGGGCGCGCTCACGGCGTACTTCTCCCATGCGGGGTTGAAGAACACCACGTCGATCGTCGCTGCCGGCGGGACGGAGCCGACGCCGGACCCCGATCCGGAGCCGGGCAACGGTGAGCACGACGACTACTACGCCTCGGCCCTGGGCAAGACCGGCGAGGACCTGCGCGCCGAGCTGCACACGATCATCTCGGCGCAGACGAAGCTCAGCTACAGCGCCGTGTGGGAGGCGTTGAAGCTCACCGACCAGGACCCGAACAACACCAGCAACGTCCTGCTGTTCTACTCGGCACGCTCGCAGTCGAAGTCCACCAACGGCGGAGACCCTGACGACTGGAACCGCGAGCACGTCTGGGCCAAGTCGCACGGAGACTTCGGCACCGCGACCGGTCCCGGCACCGACATCCACCACCTGCGCCCCACCGACGTGTCGGTGAACTCGACCCGTGGGAACAAGGATTTCGACAACGGCGGCGGCACGGTGAGCGAGTGCTCGGGGTGTTCCACCGACGCCGACTCCTTCGAGCCGCCGGACGCGGTCAAGGGCGACGTGGCGCGGATGATCCTCTACATGGCGATCCGCTATGAGGGCGGCGACGGCTGGGCCAACCTCGAGCCGAACGACCTGGTGAACAACGGCTCCAACCCCTACATGGGCAGGCTCTCGGTGCTTCTGCAGTGGAATGCGCAGGACCCGCCCAGTGCCTTCGAGAAGCGCCGCAACGACGTGATCTTCGAGCGGTTCCAGCACAACCGGAACCCGTTCATCGACCACCCCGAGTGGGCAGGAGCGATCTGGAACTGAACCACGCAGACGTCCTGCGAGTCGGAGCCTCGAGCTCCGATTCGCAGGACGTCGTGGGTTGGGCCCAGGCGTTGTGTCTCAGGCGTTGGGCAGCAGGACCCAGGCGGCGACGTAGGCGACGGCGACGGTGCCGAAGCTGAACAGTGCGCCGATCACGGTGAGGATGCGGACCAGGTTGGTGTCCAGGTGGAAGTAGTTGGCCACGCCCGCACAGACACCGCCGATCATCTGGTTGTCGCGGCTGCGGATCAGGCGCCTCGGAGCACCGCCGTAGGGATCAGGGGCGTTCATCGGGGGTTCTCCTCACGGTTGACGTCGTCGGTCTCGAGGGTCCGGGTGGGCTCGTCGCCCCACTCCGGTGCGTCCGCAGCGGGGGCGTCGTACGCCGTGGGCTGTGGCGGGTCGTACGTGGCGGGCTGCGGGGCTGCAGCCGGCGTGACGGGCCGCCTGCGGACGCCACCCCAGGCCGAGACCCCCAGCCCGATCGCGCCGGCCACCACCCAGGGGAGTGGCATCAACCA
>DATCYH010000650.1:0-12979 GCA_036570405.1 Nocardioides sp. | reverse complement strand
CGCTGCGCCGTCTCGCGGCCGCCGTCGGCGCGCAGGGCACCACGATGCCGCCGCTCGCTGCCGTGGAGCTCGCGAACGGAAAGCTGACCCTGCACCTGAGCGCCCCGGCCGCCGTCCCGGCGCCCTGGGTGGGCAGCCCCGACCAGACCCACTGGCACGTCGCCACGGACACCGCCGCCGACGAGCTCGGCCCCGACACCGGCAACGTCGAGCCGCCCTACCCGCTCCTGGCCACCATCGGGATGAGCGACACCGGCGAGACGTGGCTGCTCAACTGCGAGGAGCTGTCCACCCTCACCATCAGCGGCGACCCCACCTACGGCCGGGACTTCGCCCGCCACCTCGCCGCCCAGCTGGCCGTCAACCCGTGGTCGCGGCGCGTGCAGGTCGACTGCATCGGTGTGGCTGAGGAAGCCGTCGCCATGGACGAGCGGATCAGCTACTACCCGACCGGAGCAGTCGGGTCGCCCGCGGCCGCGGAGGTCCTCGCGGCCGCCGTCACCACCGTCGACCGGGCCAAGCGACACGACACCGACGTGTCCACCGCACGCACCGGAAGCGTCGACGACGACACCTGGCCGGCCCGGATGCTGCTGCTCGACGCGGCCACCGGAGACCCCGAGGACCTCGAGCAGCTGCTGCAGCTGGTCAACGACCACGTCGGGCAGTCCGCGACCTCCATCGTCGTCGCCGGCGAGCGCCCCAACACACCCGGCGCTGTCCTGCACATGACGAACACCGGCCGCGTCGTCCTCGAGCACGCCGGCCTCAACCTCATCGCCGTCGGCCTCACCAGCGACGAGGCCCGCGGCTGCGCCCTGGTCTACGCACAGAGCGAGGTCGCCGAGGACGTCCCCGTGCCGGTCGACGAGACCGCCACCGACGGCTGGGAGGCCTACACCGACCAGTCCGGGGCACTGCGCCGCGAGTACACCCTGCCGCGCAACACCCCCGTCGACGCCGTCGACGAGCCCCTGTCGTCCCTCCTCGAGGGCGACGACGAGGACTACATCCGGCAGAGCGCGATCGTCCAGGAGGACCTCGAGACGCTCGCACCGAAGGTCCCCGAGCACGTCCGCGCCGAGGTCGAGCAGAGCGACCCCACCCTCGACCAGGACATCGCCGACTGGTTCTCCACCGACTGCGACCGTCCCCGGCTCAGCCTGCTCGGCCCGGTCACCGCGCGTACCCACGGCAAGGCCCTGGCCAAGCGCAAGCCCTACTTCACCGAGCTCCTCGCGTACCTGGCCCTGCACCGCAAGCACGGCGCCACCCGCGAGGAGATCGGCGAGGCCTTCGGCATCACCCCCGGCAAGGTGCGCGACTACACCAACACCATCCGCGAGTGGCTGGGCACCAACCCCAGCACCACCGAGCCCCACCTGCCCCACGCCGACAAGGCACCCGCCACCAAGCTCCGCGGCGTCAACGTCTACCAGGTCGACGACGGCCTCCTGGTCGACCTCCACCTCTTCCTCCGACTGCGCAAGCGCGGGCAGGCCCGGGGCGGCGCCGAAGGCGTCACCGACCTGTGCACCGCACTCGAGCTCGTCGGCGAAGCCAAGCCGTTCAGTCAGCTGCGTGAAGAGGGATGGTCTTGGCTCGTCAACGAGCCCGACCGCGTCGACCTCATGGCGTCCGGCTGGATCGCCGACGTCGCGCTCATCGTCGTCACCGAGGCCCTCGCCGCCGGCGACCTGGTCAAGGCCCGTTCCGCCGCCTACGTAGCCAACCGGGCCGACCCGGACGGCGAGAGCACCCGCCTGTGCCTGGCACACGTCATGAAGGCCGAGGGCGACCAGCTCGAGGCCGACCGGATCCTTCGCGAGGAGATCTGCAACCGGTCCGACGACGGCGACGCCCCGTTGGAACTGTCGGAGCGTACGAAGACCATCATCAGTACCCACGGCTGGCTCGCGAGCTGACTCGGGAAGGGAGCACCCAGCACATGACCACGTTCGACCAGGAGCTCACCGGCCGCTACGTCGCGGCCGGCGGCGATCGCCCCGACCTCGACGCGCGACGCGTCGCCCGGGCCGTGTTCGTGCGAGACACCGTCCGCGCGCTCTACAACGCCGACAAGAAGTTCGGCATCGACCCCGCCGACAACGGCTCGCTGGCCGAGCTCGTCGACGCCGCCGAAGAACACCTCGAGCTCATCGCCAACGACGTCAGCCAACGCTCAGTCATGGCCCCGCCCAACACACGAGGAGACACCGCATGAGGAAGCACCACTCCGCACTCGGGGGAGTGGCCCTCGCCCTGGCCCTGACCCTCACGGGCTGCTCGGACGACGGCAGTAACGATCCCGACGCCACCGACACGCCCACCGCGACACCGAGCGAGACGCCCACCAGCGCGTCACCCACGCCGAAGACACCCGAGGAGAAGGCCGCAGCCCAGCTGCAGACCTACCTCGACGTCCGCGACGACGCGTTCCGCGCTGCCACGATCGAGTTCAAGCGACTCAACAAGGTGGCAACGGGCCGGGAGTTCCTCAACGTTCAGCAGAACGTGTCCGGGATCGAGCGCTCTGGCAGCAAGGTCACTGGGGAGTACGTGCACACCCTCGGTGAGCCCCGCCAGCGCGCCGCCGACCAGATCTTGATCATCGACTGCGAGGACCGTACCGGGGTTAAGCGGACGAAGGATGGCAAGCCGGTCCCCGAGCAGAAGGACCCGGAAGGCAACCCGCTGCGCAATCCGGTGCCGATCGAGTACGAGCTGATCTTGGAGAAGGGCCACTGGCTCGTCACTAGCTCCGATGTGATGTGGGACGAGCCGTGCTAGCGCGGGCGCTCGCCACGATCGTCGCCGCGGCCGCGTTGGTAGTGGTCGGCCCGGGGTCTCCGGCCTCGGCTGATGGAGGCGAAAACTGCTGGTACGAGACTGACCCGGACACGGGGGAGGTCAAGCTCGTATGCGAGGACACCGACACCGACCCCGGGAATGGTGGCGATCCTGGCACTGGAGGCTCATCGACCTGCACCTACGCCGGCAACGAGATCCCCTGCACCGGCCCGGAAGGGTCGGTCTGGAGCAGCAAGTACAAGTGCTGGATCGGAGCGCGAGGAGCAGACGACATGGTCCCGCCTGAGGGCCAGACCAAGGAAGACGGCTGGTGGCACGTCTGCTACTTCCCGCCGCCGGGGTCGTCGTGGGAGTACATGTGGATCGAGACTGGCGAGGTCGGAATCGACCCGGTGGTCCTCGCCCAGCGCGCGATCGCCTCGATGAACCTGGACCCGATCGAGATCGGCATCGTTCCCGAGTCGGGAGCCAACCGCGCCGGCTTGGTCGGCCTGCCGGTGTGGATGTGGGTCGACCAGCCGACCGACGTCACCTTCGGGCCGATCACTGCGTCCGCGGCCGAAGGAACGGTCTCGGTCAGCGCAACGGCCAACGTCTCCAGCATCGTGTGGAACATGGGGGACGGGACGAAGGTGAACTGCACCGGCAAGGGCACGCCGTATGCCGATCACTACGGCAAGCAGGCCTCCCCGACCTGCGGGCACCGCTACGCGAAGATGTCGACGGACCAGCCCGACGGCGCCTACCAGGTCACCGCCACCAGCCACTGGGTCGTCGAGTGGACCGGTGGCGGGCAGTCCGGAACCATCGAGTTCGACCTGACCACCGAGCCGCTCCCGATCCGCATCGGGGAGGCCCAGGTGCTCACGCAGTGAGCGGCTTCGGCAACGCGTGCCAACTTCTGCCAGACGCCGGTTAGCGGAGCTCGCCTTCATCCCGCAGGCGGCGACATTGCGAATGTCACCTTCCTGATACACGGATCTGTGTAATGTTCCTGATACATCAAGCACGGGGATCGAGGAACGAGCGAGCATGGCAGAACCGACCGCGGCAACCGTGACGGCGACGACCGCACGCATCGTCTGGGACACGGCGGACAAGTTCCTGCGGGACGTGGTCGAGGAAGAGGACTACGGGGACTTCATCCTGCCGTTCACCGTGCTCCGCCGCCTGGAGTGCATGCTCGCCGGCACGAAGGAAGAGGTGACCAAGTTCGTCGCCTCGCTAGGCGCGCTTCCCCCGCATCTGATCGACATCGCGGTCAAGGACAAGTTCGGGCTGAGCTTCTACAACGTCTCGCCGCTCGACCTCGCCACCATCGCTTCGGTCGACGACAACGTAGACAAGTCGTTGCAGAGCTACGTGGCAGGGTTCTCGCACAACATCGCGGACATCTGGGTCGCCTTCGACTTCGCCAGGCGAGCGAAGATCCTCGCCGACGCCAACCGCCTGCACGCCGTGGTCAAGCACTTTTCGACCCTCGACCTCTCCCCGGCCGGCCTCGCCGACACCGCAATGGGCGACGTCTTCGAGGACGTCATGTATCGCGCCTTCAACAAGAAGGGCAAGGCCGCGGGGGCCTTCTACACCCCGCGCGATGCGATCAGGCTCATGGTCGACATCCTCATCACCAACGACGACGACACGCTCGCCGGCGAGAACGCCCTCCGCTCGATCTATGACCCGACCGCAGGGTCAGGCGGCATGCTGCTCGTTGCTCAGGACGCGCTGAGGGGCATGAACGAGAAGATCGACATCACGCTCTACGGTCAGGAGCTGATGCCTGCTGCGTTCGGCCTCGGCAAGGCCGACCTGCTCATCCAGGGTGGTCGTCCGGAAGCGATCAAGCAGGGCAACACCCTCGTCGAAGACCTCTACGAGGGCCAGACGTTCGACTACGTGCTCTCCAATCCGCCGTTCGGCAAGGACTGGTCTGCCGACCAGAAATCCGTCCGTGAACAGGCCCAGGTGCACGGCTCGCGCTTCAGCCATGGTCTGCCGAGCACCACGGACGGCCAGATGCTGTTCCTCGCGCACTGTGCCTCGAAGCTCAGCCCGGCCGACAAGAACGGCCAGGGCGGCCGCGCCGCAGTGGTCTCCAACGCATCGCCTCTGTTCGCGAGTGACAAGGGCCCGAATGCGATCCGCCAGTGGCTGCTCGAAGAAGACCTCATCGATGTGATCGTCGCGCTGCCGAACAGCATGTTCTACGGCACAGGAATCGGGACCTACGTCTGGATCCTCGACCGGAACAAGGATCCGGAGCGCAAGGGCAAGATCCAGCTCATCGACGGCTCCGGACAGTGGAAGTCCATGCGCAAGCCCATGGGCGAGAAGCGCCGAGAGATGAGCAAGAACAACCGGGACGTGGTGCTCGAGGCGTACAAGGCGTTCGAGCATGCCGAACCCACGATCTCGCGCGTGATGACTCCCGAGGACTTCATGTTCCGGGACGTACCCGTCTACAAGCAGGCCCGGTTCGCGACGCGCTTCAGCGATGCGGCCGTCGAGACGCTGCGCGCACGCCGAGACTTCACGGACGGGCACCTCGCGGTTCTGAAGGAGCTTGACGGCACGTCCTGGAACGATCTGCCGAAGGTCTTCCCGGAAGCCGCGAGAGCGGCCGGTCTGACGGCCCCGCTCGGCCTCGTCGACGCCGTCATGAAGGCGATGGCGGAGGACGATGACTCCGCGCCACCGGCCGTCGACCGCAAGGGCAAGCCCGTTATCGCCGATGGCTGGAAGATCATCGAACGCGTGCCGCTGAGCGAGGACGTCACCGAGCACATGGAGCGCGAGGTGCTGCCATTCGCGCCCGACGCCCAATGGGACGTGACGAAGGCCAAGCACGCCACCGAGATCCCGTTTACGCGGATCTTCTACGTGCCCGAGGAGCCGCGTCCACTCGCAGAGATCGACGCCGACGTGCAGCGGCTCATGGGTGAACTCGCCACGATGTTCGAGGCGGTCAGGGAGTGAGCGCCCCCTGGCTCGATTCGATGCCATCGACCTGGCGGCAGATTGCCCTTCAGTACCTCGCGACCGTCGGAACCGGATCGAAAGATACGGTCAACGCGGTGGAGGATGGCGAGCACCCGTTCATCGTGCGCTCAGCCGAGCCTCTGGCGATCGATACCTTCACTTTCGACACCGAGGCAATCCTGACGGCAGGCGATGGCGCGGTCGGTGAGATCTTCCATCACATCAAGGGCAAGTTCGATGCTCACCAGCGCGTTTACGTGATCCATGACTTCCAAGGCATCGATGGTCGGTACCTCTACTGGTACTTCTCGTCAGAGTTCCGGCGCGCGGTTTCGTATGGCGGAGCGCAGACCACAGTTGCATCCCTCCGGCGTTCGATGTTCACAACGTTCCCCGTAGCTGTGCCACCGCCGAACGTCCAGCGTCTCATCGCCGACTTCCTCGACCGAGAGACCCGAGAGATCGACGTGATGATCGGCAAGCTGGACGGGCTCGCTGATCAACTGCGAACGCTCCACAGGACGAACCTCGTCGCCCTGGGTCACCAGCTCTGTTCTCCTGGTCCGTCCGCGCGCGTCGGACTGCTGTTGACGAAGCGGTCTCGCGCAGTACGTCCAGACGACGGAGTCGTGACAGCGTTCCGGGACGGTCAGGTGGCGCTTCGTTCCCGACGGCGTGAAGAGGGCTTCACCATGTCCTTCAGTGAGGCGGGATACCAAGGCGTCGAGCCGGGGGACTTCGTCTTTCACGGCCTCGACGGCTTCGCAGGTGCGGTGGGAGTCTCGGAGGATCGAGGCAAGGTCAGCCCCGTCTACCACGTGTGCACCGCGACCCCCCTCGCGTCCGAGAGGTTCATGGCGTGGGCGCTGCGAGCGCTGGCCGCGAACGGATTCCTTGAGGCCTATGCCTTCTCCGTCCGTCAGCGGTCCGTCGACTTCCGAAACTGGGCGACCTTCGCCGGGTTGCCGATCACCTACACCCCTCTCGACGAGCAGGTCCGACTCGCCGACCGCCTCGACATGGTCACCGAGAAGATCGACGCCATGCTGGCGAAGGTCGCCGAGCTGAAAGCACTGCTCATCGAGCGCCGCACCGCGCTCATCACCGACGTGGTGACCGGGCGGAAGGAAGTCGCATGAGCCACGCGCAACTGATGGAGCTGGAGTTCGAGACCAACCTCTGCACGGAACTCTCCGAACGCGGCTGGCTGTACGAGAGCGACGGCAAGCCGCTCGGCTGGGACGTCGCTCTCGCGATGGTGCCGGACGACGTGCTGCACTGGCTCAGGACTCAGTACCCGGACGAGTACGAGAAGGCCGTGCCTGGCGACCTGATCGACGGGCAGAAGACCGACGCTGAGCGCAAGCTGCTCCAGCACATCACCAAGGAGCTCGCCAAGGCCACGAGGATGGACCCGACCACGGGTCATCCGGTGGGCGGGCTGCTGGGCGTGCTGCGCAAGGGCTTCACCTACGCCCAGGTCGGTCGACCGGCGGCGAAGTTCGGGCCGATGATGGCGTTCCCGCCGGCGAACCCCAACCTCACCGAGGTAGTCGAGGCGGCTGCATCGGTCCGCCTGCGGATCCTTCGCCAAGTTCGCTTCGACACCACGAGCACCGAGACTCTCGACGTCGTGCTCACCGCCAACGGCCTCCCCGTGGCGACGTTGGAGCTGAAGACCGACAACACCCAGACGGTCAACCACGCGATCCGGCAATACAAGGAGGACCGCAAGCCCGGGAAGAAGCGCCCGTTGCTCGCGCCAGGCCGCGCTCTCGTGCACTTCGCGGTGTCCAACGACCTCGTCTACATGACCACAAAGCTCGAGGGTGGGGACACGGTGTTCCTGCCCTTCAACCAGGGCAACGAAGGGCACGAAGGTAACCCGCCGTCGGGCACCGGCTCCTCGACGAACTACCTGTGGCGCGAGATCCTCGCCCGCCCGATGTTCATGCGCATCCTCAAGGACTTCGCGCTCTTCGAGCCGGGCAAGTCGGGCAGGAGGGACGAGGGCCGCCTGGTCTTCCCGCGGTTCCACCAGCTGCGCGCCGTCGAGCGGGTGGTCGCCGACATCGACGCGAACGGCACTGGCAAGCGCTACCTGATCTGGCACTCGGCCGGCTCGGGGAAGACGAAGACGATCGCGTGGCTCAGCCACAGGCTGATCCGCCACATGAACGCCGAGTCCAAGTCGACCTTCGACTCCGTCATCGTCGTCACCGATCGCACCGTGCTCGACGAGAACATCCGCGATGACATGAGCTTGGTCCAGTCGAGCAAGGGGCTCGTCGTCGCCGTCGGAGAGAAGTCCGGGGCTAAGTCGCCGCAGCTGAAGAAGGCACTGCTAGAGGGCGACCACATCATCACCTGCACCCTGCAGACCTTCCCCGATGTCATGAAGCTGATTGAGGACACCCAGGAGTTGCGGGGCAGGCACTGGGCGGTCGTGGCCGACGAGGCGCACTCGTCACAGTCCGGGGCAACCGCGCGCCAGCTCAAGGAGCTGCTCGCCGACGTCGAGCTCGACGCCAACGAGGACGACATCGGCGCTGACGACCTGCTGCGGGCCAAGGACTCGGCCATCGCCGCGTCCAGCTACATCACCTTCATCGCGCTCACCGCGACCCCGAAGGCGAAGACGCTGCGCTTGTTCGGCACTGAGAGTGACGGCCGCTGGGAGGCCTTCGACACCTACACGATGGCGCAGGCGATCGAGGAAGGCTTCATCCTCGACGTGCTCACGAACTACTCGACCTACGACATGTTCCTCAGAGTGAAGAGCACGCTCGAGGGCGACGAGTCCGAGAGCGAGATCCACGTCAACACTGGCGAGGCGGTCACCAACATCGTTCGCTACGCGCGTCTCCACCCGACCGCGATCGCGCAGAAGGTCCGCGTCGTCATCGAGCACTTCCGGCGGAACGTCATGCACATGCTCGGCGGCGAGGCGAAGGCGATGGTCGTGACGAGCTCGCGCATCGAGGCGCTCAGCTGGTCGAGGAAGATGGACGACTACATCGCGGCCCAGGGCTACAACGACATGAGCACGCTGGTCGCGTTCTCCGGTTCGCTCACCGACGAGGCCGGCGAGACGGTCACCGAGGTCTCGCTCAACGCTCGCAGCGACGTTGGCAAGGCGTTCCGCGAGGAGGGCATCTACAAGGTCCTCATCGTCGCCAACAAGTTCCAGACCGGCTTCGACGAACCGCGCCTCCTGGCCATGTACGTCGACAAGAAGCTTTCCGGCGTCGCCACGGTGCAGACGCTCTCGCGGCTGAACCGAATCTTCCCGGGCAAGACCGCGCCGATGGTCGTCGACTTCCGCAACACTCCGGCAAGCGTCCAGGAGGACTTCAAGCTCTACTACTCCGACGCCCACGTCGACGGGGATGTCGATCCCAACGCGCTCTACACGATCGGCGAACGGCTCGACACCGCGGGGCTCTATTCCCACGAGGAGATGGACGCGGTCGCTGACGCCTTCCTGGGCGATGCCGGTGGAGAGGCCATCGCAAAGGTCCTCTCGCCAATCAAAAACCGCTGGACGGGTCAATGGCGGCAGGCGGTGCTGTCCAAGGACAAGGCTCAGAAGGAGACGCTCGATTCCTTCCGCGCCGACGTGCTCGGATACCGCAATGCCTGGCAATTCCTCAGCCAGATCGTCGACTACCAGGACCCCGAGCTGCACCGCCGCGCGATCCTCGCCACGCTATTAGCGCGCAATCTCCACACCGACGGCAGTGCCTACGACGACAGCTACCTCGACGGCGTGCAACTCTCGGGAGTGAAGTTCGTGCCGTCGGCCATCGGTGAGGATCACTCGCTGAGCGAGGGCAGCGTCGATGGGATCAAGCTCCCGGGCTTCGACGGTGAATACAAGGGCTCGTCTGCGCCCAAGCGCGGTCCGCTCGACGAGGCCATCGACAAGGTCAACGAGATGTTCCAGGCCAAGGGCGTCGACGTGAGCCCGGAGAGCGTGTCCGGCTTCATCACGACGTTCTGGGGATTCCTCGATGCGAACGATGAGGCCGTGGCGATGGCGACGAACAACACCGTCGCCCAGCTCAAGGCATCCGAGGGATTCGGCAGCGCCGTCGGGTTGGCCGTGCTCAAGACGTGCCAGGAGTCGCAGGAGATCCAGTCGTACATGACGGACCCCGCGTTCATCACCGAGATCGCAAACATCGCTGCGGATGCACTGCACTCACGGCATCACCGTGCCTCAGATGGGAGCGCGCCGGAGACGTCGGAGTCATGAGCGTCGAGGAGCAGTCGCGACCGTCCTTCGGCCAGATCATCAGGGAGGCCCGCAAGAAGCGCGGGTGGTCGCAAGGGCAGCTTGGACAGAAGTCAGGGCTGTCTCGCCCGACGATCGCTCGCGTCGAAGCCGACAGCGACGTCACGACGGCCACCATCGGCAAGATCGCTCAAGCACTCGGGCTCACGCTCGAGCTGACCGACCGCGGCTGAAAATTTGGGCCGGCCGACCTCATCCTGAGCGTGGGCTGGCACCTCCGCGCAAGGATATGCGTCAGCGATGCGTGGATTGCGAACTCATCGATCATGGGGCAAACGACTGGCGAGGAGGACGTCAGCGAACTGCTCCCTGGCTCGGGCCAGATCGAGGCTGCCGCCGTGCAGCCGTGAGAGCAGCTCCTCGACCGGGAGTCTCCACAGGTATCCGTGACGGGAGAAGTACCAGCCGACCGCACGAATCCGCTGCCGGTCGGTGGTGTCGGCCAGCAGATAGCCCAGGAGTTGCCACACAGTGATCTTGTTCAGCGCGGGGGCCTTCACGGTCTTCAGCTCGAGCAGTGTGCCATCGACGATGAGGTCCGCGTCCGCGCCGCCGAGGTCACTGCTGCGGTCGAAGGTGGGGTTGGAGACCACTTGCTGGTGGTGGCCGGCGAGTTCGGGCTGGCTCTCGGTGAACAGCAGAGTCAAGGTGGCGACGTCATTGACGAGCCGATCGTCGACGAGTCCCAAGAGTTCGTCCAGCCCGCCGTGGGGGCCGGCAAGGAGGAGCGGGTGTTGGGTCAGGTACGACTCCGGGACGCGGTAAAGCTGTTCGTAAAGCGCTAAGAGCCCACACAGCCTGGCGGCCCTCGTAGACGATGGGTGCGCGCCTGCCTCGCTAGCGCCGCTCGGTCTGGTCTGGATGTCGGCGACAGCTTCAACCAGTTCGGTCCATGCGGCTGGTGACGACGGCTTGTGCCAGCGGCGCCTGAGATTTCTGGCACCCGCCGCGGCGACAAATCCGGCCGGATCCTGGGGGGCCAGTAGGAGTCGGATTCGGTAGTCGAAGGCTGTTCCGGCCGCACCCCAGTCGAATTGGCTGTCCCCTGCCAGCTCGGCTCCTGGCAACACCTTGGGCTGGCCTGGGTTGAACCGGTCGAGCGTGACAAGCGACTGGGATCGGCCGTCGATCGTGATCGACGAGGCGGGGACTGAGGTCGCCGCGAATCGGACCTCTTTGACGTGGGGGTACGTGACCTCGAAGTGACGACGGACCGCGCTCTCAGGATCGTCGAGGTGCCTCGTCAGCGACATGTCGTCGACGCTACGCGCTGGCGCCGAGCTTCGACTGATAAGTCCAGGGGTCCAGTTCTGTAGGAACAAGTGTCGGGTCGTTCAGGGTTCGTCGCATCTCGACAATGTCAGGCCGCGCAAGGGGTGGGCCGAAAACTCTTTCAACTTTCGGGGGGACGCCCTCTGACCTGCGGAAACGTGCGTCCCCCCTCTGCGTCCCCCTCCCAATCGGGGGTTTAGGGGGACGGATGCGGGGACGCCCGCTCGCGACCTTTCTGCCGTGCACAGACACGGACGAAAGGAGCGAGTGCGATGAGTGTGGGCGACCAGCTCGGCCTCGACGACAACAGCGAACTGCTCGACCAGGCCCGCCAGAAGTGGGCGGCCTGGGGGGCCGCTGATCCACGGCTTGGAGTCGTCGAGGAGTTCGACGACCTCCGGGCCTGGCTGCCCTCGGTGGACAGCGCAGCCTCTGACGAGGTCCTCCTGGCGCTGGCCATGCTGGCGGCTCCCGATGGCGGTGACGACATCGCCGCCGCGGCCGCGCTCGCCAAGTGCCTGCTGCCCGGCGCGTGCCGGCTCGCCGGCTGGCTGAGTACCCTCCCTCCCCGCGAGGTCTTCCGTGACAGCCAGCCCGTCGCGGCCGGTTCCTGGTCGGCCGTGGAGCGGATCGACGAGCTCGTGGCCTCCCAGCTGTGGATCGAGGTCCGGACCTTCAAGTGGCGCCGACTGCGCAAGGTCGCCGCGAACATCCTGATCAACACCCGCGTCGGCGTCCTCCGCGAAGTCGGCGACTTCTTCTACGTCTCCCGGGCCGACCGCACGTGGGCGAACACCACCCTCGTCGAATCCTTCTCCTCCGGCGACCTGGCCGACGGCGACGCAGGAGCCTGGAGCGCCGCCGCGATGCCGACCGAACGGGTTGCCGGCGCCCTGTTCCACCGTCCCGAGATCCTCGCCGACGCCGGCCCGGAGCAGGAGGAGCCCTCGGCCACCGAGGAACTGCTGGAGCTGCTGGCGTGGGCCTGCGAGCACCAGGTGATCAGCCCGGCCGACCGCTACCTGCTGCTGTGCCTGGTCGACGAGGCCGACCGGGTCGAGACCCGCAACCTCGCCCGCGGCTACGGCGGCCTGCTGAGCAACGAGGTATCCAGCCGGGTCGCGCCGCGGGTCGGGGTGTCCGAGGCAACCGTCCGTCGCCACGGCTCACGCAGCATGCGCGCCCTCGCCGCGGCCGCCCCGAGGAAGTTCGGCCATGACGAATGAGCGCAGCCGTGATCGCTCCCACCGCCCCACGACACATAGGCGACTGGAGGTGGTGAAGCCCATGACAAACACCCAGGACGACGGCGAGAGCCGGACGCCGGAGAAGATCGCGGAGCTGTTCGCGATCGCCGGCCGCGAAACCGAGGCGATCGAGCAGCTCACCGGCTGCGTCGCCCAGCTGCACGAGGTCCAGGCCGCCAAGGCACAGCTGGCAAGCCTGACCCCGGCTGAGGTCCGCGCCGCGCTCGAGTTCCGCCGCGGCGGCATCGGGGAGGCCCAGTGAGCACCCAGACCCCGAGCCGCCCCGTCGGCGTCGACGAGCTCAAGCGGGCCTGGAGCGCCGTGAACGCCGGCGAGTTCCGCACCGGCCCCGGCACCGGCAAGGGACCCC